>JAKAGH010000270.1 GCA_021817645.1 Deltaproteobacteria bacterium | reverse complement strand
GGTCCCTCTCGGTAGCACAGGCTTTCCTGCCTGTGCTGATTACCGGGGCGGGCGAGACGCCCGCCCCGGTATAGTGTACCAGGAATACCTTACATAACTGCCAGGTCTTTCTCCCTCCCCCTTTGAGGGAGGAGGGCCGGGGTGGGGGTGGCGTCTTTGGGACTGATTACAGCCACTTGCCCAAGTCGCCCCTTCCCCCCGCGGGGGAGTTTTAAGGGTCTATTTTTTGTCAGTTATTTCTAGGATTCAACACTAGGGCCCATAAGCCACTGCCCGGGTTAATCCTCATGAGCCACGCGGTGTTGCTTTCGGAACGCCCCCAAATCCCCCCTAACCCCCCTTTTTCAAAGGGGGGGATAGGAACTGATTATAATCAGGCCCAGGTATAGAATCCCCTTCATCAGCCAGTAAAATACCAGGCTTTTGATCCGCCAGCCAGGCCCGCAGACCCTCCCCCTGCCGCCAGGGGACCAGGTGTTCCCAGCCGCCCAGATGCGCCACCCGGCCCCCCGCGGCCGCCAGACGCTGCAGCCGCCGGGCCAGGAAACGCTCCCGCCTCAGAGTGCGAGGGTTATCATCAAGGGCCAGCCGCCAGGGTGAACGCGCCAACGACAAGCGCGCCCGGCGGAATTCCAGGCTGACAAAATCTTCCAGGCAGTCCCCGGGTTCTGCAGCCAGGGCCCTGAGATTGGCCGGGCTGAGAAGCTCCCGGCCATACCTGGGCAGATGCTGCCTGGACACCCCCCCCAGGTCCAGGGGCAGGCATTTAATCCCAAAGCGCCGGCCGTAATCCCAGGCCGCCCGGTACTCGTAGGGCAAGGCAATCTGCGCGGCCACCCTCAGGATGGCCGGATGGCCTGCTGCTTCTGGCGGCAACTCCGTTAGCGCTTTTTGCAACTGCCGCCGCCAGCGCGTCTCCCAGGCCTGCCGGTAGCGCAGGGAAAAAGGGCTGATCTCCACAGTCACCACGTCCGGCCGCAGCCACGTAAGCAACCGCCCCACCCGCGCATACCCCCGAGGGTCCCCATGCACCGTGCCGATGAGGACCAGGTTGCTGGCAGGGCGCTCCGGGAAGTTAGAGCAACCGCGTTCAGCTGCTCTCTGCTGCTCTCCTCTCAAACTCCCCTCCCTACCCCCAAGATGGAGTTGGCAAGGTGATTCTATCTGCGAACCCAAGTCAACCATTAGCCCTGGTGGCACAGGCTTCCAGCCTGTGCTTTCAATTGCTTTGTAACCTAATGCTAAAGCCTGCAACGATTATTTTGTCAATCATCGTATTTCGAACTCCACCTTTCACCGGAAACCTCCGGTAAAAGATCTCTTCGAACATCCCAATTTAAAATATGAAGTTCTTCTATATTCTTATCTGGTATTGAGCATATGTTGCTGGAATTGCATGCAGGCTGATGGGAATAAATAAGAAGTTTTTCAACCAGATCAATAAGAATTTCCTTCTTCATGCCCGTTTCGCTCTCACCAACCTGCCCGAAATATATCTCAATCGGCCAAAAATCCTTATCGAATAGCCAAATTCTCTCATCTTGATTGATTCGTTCACCATAGGTTTGGTCTACCGCCTTACCAATATATAGCAATACCTGGGAACCATAAACCGGGTGGTTTCCATAAATTTGGTAAACTCCATGATCTTCTTTTCCGTTTTTACTTTTAGCTTTATCAATTTTAAAAGGCCCCTTCCACTCGATGTGAATGACCTTCATTATATATTCCCTACTTTTTAGAATAAATGGTGGGCCGTGCCCACCCTACCTCCCCCTTTGTCCTAGCCCCTGCTTTAGCTGAGAGCTCCCCGCTGACAGCTTCCTCAATCCTGCACAAACTCCCGCCCTTCCCGCATGGCCATTTCCGCCTTGGCCAACTGCCTGCCCAAATAAATGGCGTGGTTGAGGTCCGAGAGCGCCACGTCCCGGGCGATTTCGTGCTGCAGCCGCTCTGCCTTTTTGGCTCGATATTCCTTTAAGGTCACATCCCCAAAGCGATGCTCCACCAGGATTTCCTTGCCGTCCAGGGTAATCCGGAAGTAGCCCATGGGGTCCAGGCGCACTTTGAAGGGCCGCTTACCGATGACCATCAGGGCCCGGTCCAGTTCTTTGGGGTCCAGGCCCAGGGAATGGCTGATCACGGTGATGGCCCCCGGAGGCAACCCCACCCTTTCCGCCACCCAGCCCTGGATCGCCATCAAACCGTAAAGATTCAGGGGATAAGCGTCCATGGCGTTATGGGTTCTGAACGTCGCGCTCAGGGTCAACTTCTCTTCGAACTTGCGGAAAAACAGAGAGACCAGGCAGGGGCGGCCCTCTTTCACCGTCAGGTCCCGGCGGGTATCCCACAGGGCCACATAAACCTTGCGGTCCTCCGGGTCCTTTTTCAGCCGGTCCACGCACGCGGCCAGGGTGTCCAAACCGAAGTGGGTCCGCAAACGGTGGCCGTAATTATAGGTTTCGTCGGGGCGAATCTCCCCTTTAAGGATGTCCTCCTGGTATTGCCGCAGCTTCCGGGGGTCGAGATTGACGGCTTGAAGTTTTTCTTCCGTCTCAAACCTGGCCTTCTCCACCACCACTTTAACGTGCTGCAACTCCAGACGGTCGCCCTTCTTCAGAGTCACCCGGCGGCCGAAGCGGGTGAGGAGATGCAAAACCTCTTTCCAGGCTTCCAGGATGCCGTCTTGAACTACCACATTAGCCCTGGGGTTGCTGGGGAAATATTGGATTTCAACCTGAGGAAGCGGCGCGGGAGAAGGACGCGTCTCAGTTGCAATTTCTATTTTTGGGCTCAGGGGTGGTGGCTCCATAGTAATTTTAGGTATTCCAGATGCTTCCGCAGAAGGAATGCCACCTGCACCTATAATATATTGCGTTTTGGGTGGTAGGGGTGGTTCGGGTATGCCAAAATATTTTTGTAATTCTATTACTGTCCGTTCATCTTTAGGATCACCAAGCCACTCCACCGCTGGAGGCTTTGAAAAATCATCTGGCCGCACCAGATCATCTATGATCCTATTTGTATCTTTAATCCGGCAAGGGTGAATCTCCACTCCGTTGATAGGGCTTTTATATCGAACCAAGGTCAATTCAACCGGCTCTAATCCTAGTTTAAAAAAGTTATTCAATTCTTCATAAGAGCCGGAACGATTATATCCGCATACCAGAAGAGTCTTGATCTGAGGATTGCCTAGAAGATTTCTTAGCATCTCCCTCAATCCGTTACCGTATAGATTTCCGAAAGCCGCAATATCGCTGGTGGACTGATCTATGGGGACTCTAGCTCTTCCAAAGAGCTCGATAACGTATTCCACCTTCGACCACAGGGTCACCACCCCGATGGTGCCGTGGGGATTGATGATCGTCAGCCGGTCCGCGAAATACAGGGGAATGAACTCCATCCGTCGACTATACCAAAAACCGGGCCTAAGGGCAAAAAACTATTGGGAATATTAGGCCCTCTCGTGGGAGGCAGGATCGGAGACCGTAGAGATGGGTTAAAATACACCCATACCTCTCCTTACCTTCCCGATTCCACCACCTGGATATCATCTTGTAGGGTGCGTTCTACGCACCATCATTGCAGGTCAGCCAAGCAAAGATGGTCCGGGAAACGCACCCTACGCCCACACCGGCGGGACGCCGGCGCCACTACCTCCGCCCCCCTGCCCCAAAAGCGTCCGGGCACATCTCTCCATCGGCAAATCCGCTTCCAGGGTTGCCACCCCCCCGAACCATCCTTATCTTTGAATTACCCGGCAGACGCCGAAAAGTGTTGCATATACTCGCGGTCTGATGGTAGGAAAAGAAGTGTCCGGGTCCCGCGACGCGGGGCTGGGACCAACCGCATTATTCAACAATATCAGCCTTAGATAAGGGGTCAGCCAATGATGTCTTCAAAGGACAGGATGTATCTCCAGAGTTTCCAGGAAATCAGCAGACTCTTGGGTTCCACCCTGGCGGTGGATGAGGTGCTGGATCACGTAGTCCGGCAGATCACCAAGGCCATGAACCTCAAAGGAGCCACCATCCGCCTGGTCAATCCCAAAACCAACACCCTGGAATTGGTGGCCTCGGTGGGCGTGAGCGAGCAATATCTGCACAAGGGGCCGGTGGACATGGACAAGAGTGTCACCGAAGCCTTGAACGGCCGGCCCGTGGCCATCTATGACGCCACCAATGATCCCCGCATGCAGTACCCCCAACAGGCCAAGGATGAAGGCATCGCCACCCTGGTGGCCGTGCCCATGGTCAGCCAGGGCCAGGTCATCGGGGTGATGCGCCTCTTGACCGCGGAACCCCGGGAGTTCACCATGGACGAAGTGGACTTCGCTTGCGCAGTGGCGGATATGGGAGCCCAGGCCATCAGCAACGCCAAGATGTATGAGGCCCGCACCCGGGAACTCAACTTCCTCAAGGGCCTCCTGGAAGTTTCCAGAGCGGTGAATTCGGCCCTGGACGTG
>JAKAGH010000015.1 GCA_021817645.1 Deltaproteobacteria bacterium | reverse complement strand
TGCGGAAGCCGCTAAAGGTCTTGGCATCACGCGCCAGCAGCTTCACAACATCATTGCCGGGCGCAGCCACGTCACACCGGAAATGGCGGTCCGGTTTGAAAAGGCGTTCGGTAGTACGGCGGACACCTGGCTTAGGATGCAGATGAATTATGATCTTGCTCAGATACGAAAGCGCGCTTCCAGCATTGTCGTTGAGCGACTGGCTCCAAAGGTAGCCTAATCTCGTGATACCATGGAACCCCTGAATCCGGGAAACATAATCCGGAAATTTTGCCTTATCCCCCCTTGACCTTGCTGTCGCACAGGCTACAAGAGCTTTGCGTGATCCACAAGACTACTTCACTTTCTTTTAAACGCAAAGCGTCATTCCCTGGAAATGGCCAAACGGTTCTCTCAGGTTTTTGGCCGAAGTCTGGAAACCTGGTTACTGTTTCAAGTTTAGTATACCCTACACAAGGCGGGGCCTAGCTGGCCCCGCCTTGGTTGCCGGCATTAGCCATAAAGATTTTCAATCCACCTTACCGCTTCCACATCGCTGACCTTTCCGAGATACCTTTGGGTGGTGGAGAGATTGGCGTGCCTCAGGATGACCTTGCTAACGATCTCCACGGGAACCCCGGAGCGTGATGCATATGTGGCCGCGTGGCGCCTGAGGTCATGCGGCCTCAAGTGGACACCAACCAGAGTGTCGGCCTTTCTGACCATTACCCTGGCCGCGGTGTAAGAGATGGGAAAAATCCTTTGGTCGCCTTCCATTCCCCTTGCCCTGATATAGTCTTTCAACCTGTCTGCCAGCTTTTTCGGGATAAAGACCACCTCTGACAATTTGCCGCTTTTGGGATTTCTGATGGTGAGCTTTTGATCCTCCACATCCATGGCAGCAAGTTTCAATACCTCTCCCACCCGCATGCCACCCCGGGCCATAAGTTCCAGCATCAGACGGTTTCTTACCTTAGTGGTACGGAAGATGATCTCGTCGATGGTCTCTTTCTCATGGATTTGCCAGCGCCCCAATTTCCCCGGCTTGAAGAGTTTCTTCAGCATAGGAGAGTCACAAGGATTTTGCAGTTGCTCATCCAGGTTATTGCGGATGAAGTTGAAAAAGGCTTTGAGGTAGGAATAGCGGGTGTGCTTGGTTAACTGATTACAGCCGTCATTGAGACCGACCAGGAATGAGAGAACTTCTTCGGATGATACCGATTCTAGTTCTCTCTTTGCAAAGTGCTCATTAAATTTCGCCAGCAATGCGCTGTAAGAACGGTTCGTATTTTTTTTGGGAGTTCAACCTATGATAGTCCATGAACAAGTTAACGGCCTTGGAAATCTTCATATTCCACCTCCTAGTTTGATTGCATCTTGCCGATGCGAATAGCCAGAGCATATCATAATTTTCTCAATAAATCAGATAAGTTTTGGCCATGGCAAGCTATCCGCTATTCATGCCGTCTCTTCTTTAATAAAATCAATGGGCGGATTCATGGGGTCGATGGAAATACCCGGAAGATTCAATCAAAAATTCCGTTGCGCTTTAAAACAGTATTATTATAATTGCACCTACACACCAAACCTTACAAACATGGAAACTATCACTCCTATTCTTATAAATTCTTATGAAATTTTTAGCTCAGAAGCTCTTAGGACCAGCTTTTGGTGGGGATAGATGCATCCGCCGCTAAGCATTTCTAAGATCCTTCCGCCCCGTTTCCCCCATATACTCGAACGTCCCCGCCTGCTCGAACGCCTGAAGCGGCAAAGCGATAAAAAACTGATTCTCATTCTGGGCCAGGCAGCCCAGGGAAAATCCACCCTGGCCTTTTCTTACGTCAACGACTCCCAGGTGCTCTCCGCGTGGTTGAATTTGGGCCCGGAAGACTCGGAGGCGGTAAACCTGTTTTATCTGCTGGTCCAATCCCTGCGCCAGGCCCTGCCGGAGCTAGATCTCTCTCCCCTGCTCAGTTACCCCACCCTTCCCTCCGGTCCCCGGGAGGAAATCCCGTTATATCGGGATTGGCTGCTTACCTTGTTGAACCGAATTCCGACTCAATTGCTAATCGTTTTAGATGGCCTGGACCGGCTCGCGTCCCAGGCCTCCGCGTTCCGTTTGCTGGAGGTGTTGCTGGAAGTGGCCCCGCCGCACCTCCATCTGCTCATGCTCTCCCGGGAAATGCCACCTCTCAGGCTCCAGGAGTTGAAGATCCGGCAGGATGTCCATCTGATCGGCAATGATGAATTAGCCTTTACCCCCAAAGAAACCAGATGCTTTCTTCAGACCGTGCGTCAACTCCTGTTGCCTCATGATCTGATTAAGCGGATTAACGAATTCACTGAAGGGTGGATCGGCGGTTTGATCCTGCTTTGTGAGACCCTGGAGCGCCTGCCGGAGGGGGCCAAGAAAAGGTTTTTATCCGGGGACGCCGCCGGAAAATTCACCCAGGAGGTGTACGACTATTTCGAAGAGATCATCCTTTCCTCCCGGCCGGCGGAGGTCCGGGAATTGCTCATCAAGTCATCCATCCTGGATATCGTAGACCCTGATTTCATCAAAGAGTATCTGGTGGTGGATAATGCCCGGGACATCCTGGAGGACTTGAGCGCCAGGAACCTGTTTGTGCAGCCCCTCTTCGACCAGCAAAAGGGCTGGCTATACCGGTACCACCAATTATTTAAGGACTTCTTGCAGGCCAGGTTCCGGGAGGCACTGGCCCCGGAGCAGCAAAAGCAGGCTTATTTCCGGGCCGGTTCCCTGCTGGAGGCCAGGGGGGACCCGGAAGGCGCAGTGGACTATTACTTGCAGGCCGGGGCCACGGACCGGGCGGTGGCCGCCATCGAGCAAATCGGCCTCCAACTATTTAAGCAGGCCCAGACCGCGGAACTGGCCCGCTGGTTGCGTCAACTGCCCCCGGACCTGGTGCAAGACCGCCCCTGGCTGCTGCTTTATCATTTCCTCACCGGCCGCGCCGGTGGAGCGCCGGAGTGCCTCGCCAGCCTGCCGCGGGCCTACGCCCTGTTCCAACAGCGGCAGGACCTCCGGGGGTTGCTCCTGTCATTGTCCCATCTCATTGAGCTATTAATATTCTTTGGCCTTCCCGGCTGGTCTTTGGACGACCTGTTAAGCCAGGCGCGTGAGCTGTTGCAAAGGGCGGAATCCCGGGCCTGGCCTTATGAGAGCGCTCATCTCCAGTTTCAGGTGGGAGCGGCTCAAATACTCAAGTTGAATAACCGCCAGGGCTACCCGCACTGCCTCCAGGCTTCCCTCCTGGCCAGGGACGCGGGGGACCGTCACCTGGAGATCCAAGCCTTGATTAATGGCCAGGTGATTTTGACTGCGGTGGGTGAGTTCGGTCTGGCCCAGGAAACCAATGCAAAGATCGAAGAGCTGTTGGCCGCCTGGAATTCTCCGGATTTGCAGACGCAGTATCTTATGGCTACCGCGCAGCTAAGAATGTTCCGGGGTGAGCCAGCAGAGGCGGCCACGCCGGCCATAATGGCCCTGGAGCTGGTGGCGAAGCATGGCCTGGTCTTTTTGCAGCCGATGGCCCAGTTTACTCACTTCATGTCCCTGGGATACGCGGGGAGGTATGCGGAGGTGGTGGAAACCGGCCTGAACCTGCTGCATCACTCTTCCCAACCAAAGCATATGCAGGCCATAACCATGATGAAACTGGCCATCTTCCACTACCATGCCGGCAGCCTGGCTGCCGCGGCGGAGTTTGCCGCCCAAGCCCGCGAAAGTATGTCCGCCGCAGAGGCCAGGGTCGAATATCATCTCTGTTTTCTCCGGATAGTAGAGGGGATTATCGCCTATCATCGGCAAGAACCAGGTCCCGCCATGGAACGGCAACTGGAAGAGGCCGTGGCAGAGCTCACCGGCAGCTCCAGTTATTTGTTTATGGCGGACGGGCACTGGGTCCTGGCCCTGTGGCGTTGGCGACACGGCAGGCCGGCGGAAGCCGCGGCCCACCTCAAGGCTGGAATGGCAGTGGCGGCGCAACGGGGTTCTTATTATTCCATTCTCCTCAGCCCGCGGGACCGGGGCCGCATCTTCACCCTGGCTTTGGAATTGGGAGTGGATGAGGTTTGGGACCGCCTGCCGCCGCTGCTGGCCTCGTTGGCGGACCTGGTGGAGCCGGATTTGGTGCGGCTGTCCCGGCATGCCAACCCCAAAATCGCGGCCAAGGCCCTGGAATTGCGCCGGGGCCTCCACCGGCGGGGTCTGCCCCGGCTGGACATCCGGACGCTGGGTGAGTTCCGGCTGCGGCTGGATCAAGAGCCCCTGGACGAGGCGGTTTGGGAGAGGAAACAGCCCAAGCTGCTGCTCAAGGCCCTGGTGGCCCGCGGGTCCGTCAATGTGCCTCGGGATTTGCTCCTGGAGGACCTGTGGGCTCAAGGCGACCCTGCGGTCACGGAAAGAAACTTCCGGGTCAGCCTGCACCGTTTGCGTAGGGCCGTGGAGCCTAGCTTGGACAAGGACTTCGGCTCGTCTTATCTGCATATGGAGCGCGGCCGGCTTTCCCTGGACCGGGAGTTGTGCCGGGTGGATGTGTCCGAGTTTTTGTCCCTCTCCGAATCGGGGCGGAACCAGGAGGAACAAGGGGACCTGCCTCAAGCCATTGGCCTGTATAAGAAGGCCGTCGCCCTTTACGGCGGCGATTTTCTTCCGGAAGAGCCGTATCTCCCCTGGGCCGAAGCCCGCAGAAAGGAATTACAGGCGGTTTACCTGGAACTCCTGGAGCGGCTGTCCCGGCTCTATGAAAAACGAGGTACCTTGGGCCGGGCTATCGACTGCTGCAAAAAGATCATACAGACCGATCCCGTTTCGGAACCTACTTATTGCCGGCTGATGATCCTCTATGCCCGGCGGGGCAGACGCCGGGAAGCCCTGCGGACTTATGAAGCCTGTAAGGAGGCCCTGGCCCGGGAACTGGAGACCAGGCCCGAGGCCATCACCACCGCGATCTACCGGAAAATCGAGGAAACAAAATGACAAAAATAAAATTACCCTGATCCACCCCGCTTAACCTCTCTCAATATACATCATAAATTCCTACAGTTGCGCATTAGCCTCTTCTTCCACCCCGTTAACATTCCGTTAACGCCTTTCATGATAATAGATATATAATTGGTTCCCATTCCCTTTTCCCACCGGTCCCACCAGGAATTGGAGATAATCATGAACTTGAACGCGACAGGGTTACGGATTGCGGCGCTAGCGCTGGGGCTGGTGCTGGGATTCTGGACACCGGCGGCGGCCGCCCCACCTGACCTGCAATTGCAGATGTTGGTGCCCCAGAATTCGGCGCAATTTATTTATGCTACCATGCAGCCCCAAGCCGTAAAGACGGACGGCTTGGGGAATGTCTTGGTGACGGATTTATTTTCTAATCGCGTCATGAAGTTCGACTCCGGCGGCAATTTGCTGGCTGCCTGGGGCAGTTATGGCACCGGCCAGGGCCAGTTCGATGCGCCCGGCGGCCTGGCGCTGGACGGCGCGGGCAATATCTATGTGGCAGACACTTCTAATAACCGCATCCAAAAGTTCGACGCCAGCGGCGCCTTTCTGACCTCGTGGGGCAGTTATGGCACCGGCGACGGCCAGTTCAAAAGTCCAGCAGACGTAGCGGTGGACGGCGGGGGCAATGTCTATGTGGCCGACACCTCCAATAACCGGATCCAGAAGTTTACCTCCGGCGGCGCCTACACGGGGCAGTGGGGCGGCTACGGCTCCGGCAACGGGGAGTTTTATTTTCCCATGGGCCTGGCGGTGGACGGCGCGGGCAACATTTTAGTGGTGGATTCCTCCAACCACCGCCTCCAGAAATTCGGCGCCAACGGCAATTATCTGGGCCAATGGGGCAGCCCCGGCAGCGGCGATGGGCAATTCCTCTATCCCCAGGGCGTGGGGGTGGACGGCGCGGGCAACGTCTTGGTGGCGGATACCGGCAACGACCGCATCCAGAAGTTCACCGCCGGCGGCGTCTATCTCACCCAATGGGGCGGTTACGGCGATACTAACGGCAAATTCTCTTCCCCCACCAGGGTGGCGGTGGACGGCTCGGGCAATGCCTATGTGACGGATAGCCGCGTCCAGAAGTTTGACTCCGGCTACGCCTTTGTGGCGGTCTGGGGCATGGTTGGCGGCGAGAACGGGCAACTCAACGGGGCCTTGGGCATCGCCGCCGACGCCCAGGGGAACTTCTACGTGGCGGATACCGGGAATAACCGCATCCAAAAGTTTGATGCCAGCGGCCGCTGGCTCGCCAACTGGGGCTCCGGCATCAGCAATTTTATGCCCGGGGGCCTGGCCCTGGACGCCCAGGGAAATCTCTATGCCACGGATGCTGAGTTTGTGGGTATCAGCTATATTCGGAAGTTCGACGCCAGCGGCAACCTGGTCGCCACCTGGGGTGGTAATATCAGCAATTTTTATCCTACCGGGGTGGCCCTGGACGCCCAGGGGAACCTCTATGTCGCGGATCCGGGCAATGGTCGCCTCCAAAAATTCGACGCTGGCGGCAACCTGATCGCCAGTTGGGGCTCCGGCATAACCGGCTTTTACCCCTGGGGCGTGGCCCTGGACGGCCAGGGGAACGTCTATGTCACGGATACTTATATTAATTCTTGTATCCAAAAATTCGACGCCAACGGCAACCTGGTCGCTACCTGGGGCTCCGGGATTGCCAGCCTTTATCCCTTTGGCGTGGCCGTCGATCCCGGGGGGAACGTCTATGTGGCGTCCCAATCTGGGATCACCAATTCGTGCATTCGCAAGTTCAACCGCGGCGGCGCCCTGGTGGCCACCTGGCCCCAGTATCAGCCCGGCAACGGCCAATTTTATCTAACCTATGGCCTGGCCAGCCGCGGCGGCAAGCTCTACGTGGCGGATACCCGCATCCTGGTCTTCAAACTGCCACCCTCCCAGTCGCCAGTGGGGGCTATTCTGAACCTGCTGCTGAATTGAGGAGGGAAACGCAGGTGAAGAAAATATCCATTAATATTAAAGATTTCCTAAAGGTCACAAAAAATGAAGAAACTCAGAAAGATGGATTGGCAGGTAATTCTTCAATCAGTTCAGGTTTTACGGTTTTCTCCTGTGCGTTAGAGATCAGGATATATGGAGACGGCAATGGATGAGCAAAAATCAATCTGGCTGAGGGGGGGTAAACTCCGCGTGGGCAGCAAACGATTGATCTGGGCCTTGGCGCTGGGAATGGCGGCCGCGGCCCTGGGCCTGGCCAGGCCCCAGGGGGCCCTGGCCGGCAACACCCCGCCCATCTTCAGGCCCGAGGGCGTTTACTTCACTGGAAACCAGAGCCAGGCCATTAACAGCAATACAGCTAAGAGCTTGAATATTTGGAATTTGAACGACGGCCGAAAAAATATTGTTAGCGAGAATCTTACCAAAGATATCCCTGCGTCCGCAGGCCCGGGCATAATCGTGGAGAAGAAGGGCGCACCCGGCGAAGACGGCGGTGATAGTAAGAGCTCGGGATTCCCGTGGACTTGGCACGGAGCCCGCAGTGGTGATAATGGAGCTGATGGAGGTTATATATACCTCAAATATAGAGGCAATCAAGCGAGCATCTCGCTTTTAAGCGAGGGCGGCCGTGGCGGCAGCGGCGGCGACGCCTCGGTCTTCTGGAGTACGGGCGGGAACGGCGCCAAGGGCGGCGCCGGCGGTACTGTGCAACTCGAGAACCGCAATGCCAATATCAGCGCTCAAGGGTTTGAAGCCATCATGGCCAAGAGTGCCGGGGGCTCCGGGGGCAATGGGGGCTATGGCGCCAGCGCGACCGGGCAAGGGGGCAGTGGCGGCAATGGCGGCGGCGGCAGCTCAGTTTGGGTCATGACTCTGGGAAGCTCCATAAACACTACCGGAGACAAGGCTCAGGGAATAGTGGCAGCCAGTGCCGGGGGCAACGGCGGCAACGGCAACTGGGGGGGCGGCATGGAAGGCAAGGGCGGCCGCGGTGGTAATGGCGGCAATGGCGGCAATGTTCAAGTCTTATTAAGGGACCTCCGTATTTCCACCAGCGGTAATTTTTCCTCCGGCGTCCGGGCCGTCAGCCAGGGCGGCAGCGGCGGCAATGGCGGAGAGGGGCGGGGGATTTCCGGCAAGGGTGGCGCCGGGGGGATAGGCGGCGCCGGGGGGAAAGTGGAAGTTCTGGCGGATTATCGTTCTACGACTATTAAAACCCTGGGCGAGCAATCGTATGGCATTCTGGCCCAGAGTATGGGCGGGATGGGCGGCAACGGCGGGGCCGGCAAAGGGATAGCGGGCAAGGGCGGCGGCGCGGCCGGCCCCGGTCTGGGCGGTATAGTGCAGGTCCTATGGAATGGCAACATTGAGACCAGCGGCAAGGGCGCCGGGGGGATTTTGGCCCAGAGCGTGGGCGGCTTCGGCGGCAGCGGCGGCTCCGGCAGCGGCCTGGTGGGCTTCGGCGCCGGCGGGGAGAGCGGCGGCAGCGGCGGAACGGTGGAGGTTACCCTGAGGAGTGGCTCGGTCAAAACTCAGGGAGGGTACGCAGACGCGATCTGCGCCCAGAGCATCGGCGGCGGCGGGGGCAACGGCGGCGGCGGGGGCGGCATTGTCTCCCTCGGGGGCTCGGGGAACGCCGGCGGCAACGGCGGGAATGTGACCGTAGACAATAACGTCGGCACTCTCACGACTTCGGGGGACTTTTCCCGGGGCATTTTGGCCCAGAGCATCGGCGGCGGCGGGGGCAACGGCGGCTCCGCGATATCTGGCGGCCTCAGCTTCAGTGCAGCCTTGGGGGGCAAGGGCGGCGCCGGCGGCAACGGTTCCCAAGTAATTGTGTGGAACCATGGGGCCATCAGCACGGGCGGAAAGGAGTCCGCGACCATCTGCGCCCAGAGTATCGGGGGCGGCGGCGGCAGCGGCGGCTATGCCGTTTCGGCCTCGGCCGGGAAGTATAATGTTAACTTCGCCATGGGGGGCAGCGGCGGCAGCGGCGGCAGCGGCGGTTATGTAGAGGCTGATAATGTCGCCGCCCTGACCACCCAGGGCCAAAATTCTTACGGTATCCAGGCTCAGAGCCTGGGGGGCGGCGGCGGCGACGGGGGCTTCACCATCACTGCCAACGCCGGCAGCAACTTCAACGGTGCCTTCGGGATGGGAGGCAGCGGCGGTACGGGCGGCAACGGGGGCGAGGTTAAGGTTTTCAATTCCGGCAGAATTGAGACCCATGGAGATAATGCTTGCGGCATCCTGGCCGAGAGCGTAGGGGGCGGCGGCGGCGCGGGCGGCGGCAGCATCTCCGGCTCCCTGGGACAAGGTTCGGCCAACTTCAGCTTTGGCGGCGGCGGCGGCAACGGCGGCAACGGTGGTAAAGTCACGGCTACGGTAAATGGGAGCGGTCAAATTGGCGCCGACATCAGCACCACCGGGAAACTGGCCGCGGGCCTGTTGGCGCAAAGCGTGGGGGGCGGCGGCGGCAACGGCGGCTACAGCATTACCGGCAGCGTCGGCCAATACAACCTCGGCTTCAGTATGGGCGGCAGCGGCGGCAGCGGCGGCAGCGGCGGCGAGGTGACGGCCGCCAGTTCCGCCAATATTTTCACCAGCGGCGAGAGGTCTGACGGCATCCTGGCCCAAAGCTTGGGGGGCGGCGGCGGCAACGGCGGCTTAAGCATCGCGGCCGCGGTGGGTGGTGGCGATTCCAAATCCTTTAACGCCACGGCCAGCGTCGGGGGCAGTGGCGGCAATGGCGGCACGGGCGGCGCGGTTAACCTTACCTCCACCGGTGGGATTATCACCTTGGGAGATTATGCCGCGGGGCTGAAAGCACAGAGCGTGGGCGGCGGCGGCGGCAGCGGGGGCTTAAGCATCTCCGGCAACTTGAACTTAACCCGCAGTATTAACGCCGGGTTTTCCCTGGGCGGCGCGGGCGGGGGCGGTGGCACCGGCGGCCAGGTAACGCTCAACGCCAACAGCGGCCTCATTATTACCGGGGGCGCCCAGGCTGCCGGCATCTTCGCCCAAAGCGTGGGGGGCGGCGGCGGCAGCGGCGGCTTAAGCGTCACCGGGATAATCAGCGGGGGCGCGACCGGGATGAAACTTAACGCCAATCTCTCTTATAGCATGGGCGGCAAAGGTGGCGCCGGCAACAAGGGCGGGACGGTAGATGTCGCCAACAAAGCGGAAATCATCACCCTAGGAGCGGATTCTTACGGCATTTTTGCTCAGAGCGTAGGGGGCGGCGGCGGTTGCGGCGGGTCCAGCTACACCGGAACCCTGTCCCCCAAAGCCGGCGCCGGTGACACGAATCTGAGCCTGGGCGCCTCGGTGGGCGGCAATGGCGGTTCGGGCAACACTGGCGGCACGGTGACCGTGAATAATGAGGGGAACATCGCCACCCTCGGGGCCGGGGCGCACGGCATCCTGGCCCAGAGCATCGGCGGCGGCGGCGGCACCGGCGGGGACAGCAACATGATGAATATTTTTGTCCCCACCGGAGCCGGGGCCAAGAATAACTTCAAAGCGGACGTCAAAGTGGGGGGTAACGGAGGGGTAGGTTGCAACGGCGGCAACGTCAGCGTCACCAACAAGGGTAGCATCAATACCTTTGGTGATCTGGCCTATGGCATCTTTGCCCAAAGTATCGGTGGCGGCGGCGGTAATGCCGCGAACTCCATGCTCTCATCCATTCCGGACCCGCAATTGATCAACCTGAAAAGTATGTCGGTGGTGGTGGGCGGCAGCGGCGGCGCGAGCGGCAACGGCGGCGCGGTCACGGTGGATAATAGCGGGGCCATCACTACTGCAGGGAAAGGTTCCTATGGCATCCTGGCCCAATCCCTGGGGGGCGGCGGCGGAATCGGCGGCAACGCCAATATCGGCTCCGATTTTAAGATCGGGCTCGGCGGCAGCGGGGGTGCGGCTGGCAACGGCGGCCAGATAACCGTCGATAATCGCGCTAATATCAGCACCCAAGGAAATGACGCACACGGCATCTTTGCCCAGAGTGTGGGCGGCGGCGGCGGGATTGCCGGCAATGTGGCCCGGGGAGTTGCTTTTCCCGTGGTCAAATACCAGTTGCCACATACCCAATATTTCGGGGTGGGTGTAGGTTTCGGGGGAAAAGGCGGCGGCGGCGGCGCCGGCGGTACGGTCAACGTCACCAGCACCGGGAACATTACCACCCAGGGCACCGGGGCCCACGGGATCTTTGCCCAAAGTGTGGGCGGGGCCGGAGGCCTCGGCGGCATCGATACTGGCTACCCGGGGCGTTTTATCTTCAACGGCAGTGTCTGGGGCGGCGGGGCCGGCGCCGGCGGCCAGGTCAGCGTCAGTGAGACCGGGACCATTACCACCCAGGGAGATGGCGCCCACGGCATTGTCGCCCAGAGCACCGCGGGCAATGACAAGGCCGGCAAAGTGGATGTGACACTCACCGGCAACATTTACGCCAATGGAAACGGCGCCAACGGCATCCAGGCCCAAAGCCTGGGGGCCAAAGGAAGCGGCGATATTTCCGTGACCATCAACGCCGGCAGCACGGTGCAGGGTGGCAAGGATACGGCCTCTGCCACCAGTTATGGGGTGCTGTTCATGGACGGGGCTAATAACGTTCTGACCAACCGGGGCTCCATCGCCACCGCCGGCGGCGTCAATGGTACGGCGGTCATGCAGCAGGGGGATTATGGCGCAGCCAGTCGCGGCAACTTGAGTATCAATAACTACGGGACCATCACCGGTTCGATAAATCAAGGCGACCAGGCGGCTTCGGCTTTGAACCAGGGCTTGAGCCTGGCCGCGGGTACCAGCACCATTAACTTCAATAACAATGGCGGCACTTTTAATACCGGCCGCATTATCAATCTCGGGGGCGGCATCCTGGCCAACCGCGGCTACTTATATGTTGGCGGCGGGACCGCTCTTCAATCAAACCTGACCGGCAACTTCTTTCAGGACCATACGGGATACTTCCAGACCATGCTCAACAGCGATGGTACGGGCGGCAGTTTGAAAGTCTCCGGAAGCACCCAGTTGGACGGCACCTTGCAGGTATTTAAGAGTACGGGCATTTTCCTTAATGGTAAAACGTATGACATCCTGACCTCTTCTCAGAATATCACGACCAGGTTCAGCCGCGAACTTTTACCGACACCCACGGCGCTGGTCAGCTTCACCACCAATTATCTGGCTAATTCGGTCCAAGTGATCAGCCACGTCAGAGGCCTGTCCACCGTCGCCGATTCCGCCTTAGAAAGTGCCCTGGCGCAGTTTGACGATTCCCTCTTATCCAATGCCAGCGGTGATTTACTCAGGATCATCGAAGAAATCCAGAGCCTGCAGCTCGGGGATTTCAATAATGTCTTCAACAGCCTGAGCCCCAACGTTTATGACGCCAATACCATCACTACCTTCAACATCACCCGGCAGTATCTCCGGACCCTGCAAAGGCGGTTGCAGAACGTGCGGCAGAACCCGGCCCTGCAGGAAACCGCGCTGTCTTCTAAACCCGTGCTCCTGGCCTTTAACGGTTCGAATAAGCAGCTAAGACAGTTTTTGAGCGACGGCCAGGATGCCGCGCTGCAAAGGAAGATCGGCGTCTGGCTCGAAGGTTTCCACCAGTGGGGCAATCAAGGGGGCGCGGACGGTTTCAGCGGCTTTTCCTTCGGCTCGACCGGGACGGCTGCCGGGCTGGATTATGCCCTAACCGAGAGAGTGACCCTGGGCGCCAATTTTGGGTATTCTTATACCAGCATGAATCTGGACAACGATTTCGGGGCCGGACGGATCAACAGCCTGTACGGTTCCCTCTATGGCACCGCCTTTGGCGAGCGGTCTTATCTGGGGGGCGTCCCGTACCTGGAAGGCATCCTCTGCTATGGCCACCATGATTATAAAAACAACCGCCTCATCAGTATCGGCACCATTCAACGGGGGGCAAACAGCACTCATCAGGGCAATTCTTTTTCCGTGTTTACGGAAGGCGGCTATGCCGTGCCGGTGAAAAAATGGTCGGTGCAGCCGTTTGCCTCGCTGCTGTTTACCCATCTCGCCGAAGGCAGCGTCCAGGAAACCGGGGCGGACAGCCTGAATATGCAGATCGACGCCCGGCAAACGAACTCGGTGGTGTCCGAATTGGGACTGCGGGCGGCTCGCCCCATCAAAACCTCCAAGGGGACCCTGATCCCGGAGGTCAAGGCCGCCTGGCAGCATGATTTTGCGGTGGACAAACGCACCATACCCCTCAGCTTTGCCGGGCTCCCCACGGGCTTGACCATCGACGGCCAGAAGCTGACGCAAGACAGCGCCACGGTGAGTGCGGCTCTTTCCTTTACCAGCACGGGAGGGATTACCACTACCTTGAAATATGACGGCGAATTTCGCAGCGGCTACAAGTCCCACGGGGTGC
The DNA here is from genome assembly GCA_021817645.1 of Deltaproteobacteria bacterium. Lineage (GTDB taxonomy): Bacteria > Desulfobacterota > Desulfobaccia > Desulfobaccales > 0-14-0-80-60-11 > SURF-52. The sequence goes on along the minus strand of JAKAGH010000015.1, from coordinate 5,679 downwards.
TGGGAGAGGTCCGGTTATCCTTTTAGACAGGACGGGCAAACCCCAATCTGGAATGGATGCAAGCCTATAGCGGATGCCTTAAAACAGTTTTCAACATGGCCTTAAGAGGGAGAAGAGATTGAAAAAACTTGGTTCTGTTCTGGTGGGATTCTTTCTGTTTACCATCGTCGCTTGCACCGGCGAGCCGCCAAAGATCGGGGTAGTGGATGTTATCAGGGTGGTCAATGAATCCAATGAAGGCAAAAAGGCCAATGCCGAAGTCAACGATCTAATAAAAGCCAAACAAGCCTTGATAAAAAAGCAGGCTGAGGCTGTCGAAACCCTGAAAAAGAGCCTCGAGCGCCAAGCCTCTATGGCGAAAAAGGACGAATTGAATAAGGCTACGGTTCAGTACCAGAAACTGGCGGCCGCCGCGGATGGGGAGGTCAAGCAGAAGGCTGACGAACTGAGGAAGGTAGTGTTAGAACATATAAGAAAAGCCCTCGAGGCCGTCGGCCAGGAAGAGAAATTCTTGTTGATCGTCACCAACGAAAATGTTGGCTATTTCCAAAAGTCCATCGATATTACCGACAAAGTCATCAAAAAATATAACGCACTGCAAGAATCCAAGTAAGCACTTATGCTAAAAAGGCTGACCTGCCCTTCACAGATTATAGCAGAATTTAGATAAAGCTGGAGCCAAGTCAGCCCGTTAATTGACGGCATATAGTCCGGTGGGAGCCATGACAAAAAAGCTCCGCCAACGGATAAAGCACCCTATCAGCAACAACCAAACACCGGGACACCTCGTTGCTCGGGCATTTTGCCTCCTGGACTGGCAAGAAGCCCTGACATCTTCTTAGATCAAATGATTGGTCAGCCAGCTTGAATCGAAGGTGTCGCTCACTGCTATATATTCGCATACCTCAAAGCCTTAAAGATTCTGTTCATATGTTGTTCAAAGAAGCGAACTTGGTATTAATGGTGCGCAGGGCGCACCCTACTTTTCTTGGCTGAAAGCTGTCAGCTGATAGCTGACAGCTCCCTCCTCCTGCCGGGCCGAGACTTCCTCCACTTTCTCTTCCAGCCGGGCGATGAGCGGGGGCAGGGTCTTTTCGTCCACTGCGGCCACCGCCACGCCTTGGTGGATCCGGCACTGCAGCCGGGCGAGCTGGGGGCTCACCAGGTCCTTTTTGTTGAAGACCTTGAGGACCGGCTTGTCCTGGAGGTCCAAGGAGGCCAGGATGTCCTCCACCGCGGCCATCTGTTCCGCGAACCGGGGATTGCTCAGGTCAATGACGTGGATCAGGAGGTCCGCGTCCTCCAGTTCCTCCAGGGTGGCCTTGAAGGCCTCCACCAGGTTTTTGGGCAGGTCCCGGATAAAACCCACGGTGTCGGTGACGATCACCTCCCTCTCCCGGGGGAAGCGCAGGCGGCGGCTGGTGGGGTCCAGGGTGGCGAAGAGCTTGTCTTCGGCCAGCACCGCGGCGTGGGTCAAGGCGTTGAACAGGGTGGATTTGCCGGCATTGGTATAGCCGATGATGGACAGGATCGGCAGGCGCTGGCGCCGCCGGGGCTGGCGCCGCTCCCGTCTTTCGCTGCGCACTTGGGCCAGTTCCTGGTTAAGCCGGTGCAGGCGTTCCCGCAGGCGCCGCCGGTCGATCTCCAGCTTGGATTCGCCGGGCCCCCGGCCGCCGATGCCGCCCATGAGGCGGGACAGGGCGTCGCCCTTGCCCACGAGCCGGGGCAGCAGATACTTCACCTGCGCCATCTCCACCTGCAGCTTGCCCTCCCGGCTCCGGGCCCGCTGGGCAAAGATGTCCAGGATCAACTGGGTGCGGTCCAGGACCTTGAGTTCGGTGAAGTCGGTGATGGAGCGCACCTGGGAGGGGCTCAACTCCGCGTCGAAGATCAAGAGGTCCGCTGCCAGTTGCAGGGACTGGATGACCAGGTCCGAGAGCTTACCTTTGCCCATGAGAAAGCGGGGGTCCAGGCGGGGCCGGTGCTGGATGATGCTGGCCGCCACTTCCAGGCCCGCAGCCCGGGCCAGTTCCGCCAGCTCCGCCATGGAGTCCTCGGCCAGGGCCCGGTTCCTGCCGCTGACACCGAAGAGAATGGCCCTTTCCTGGCCCTTGCCGTCCCCACCCCGGCCCACCCGGGCCAATTCCTCCTCCAGGGAGGCCACCTGTCCGGCGAAATCCAGCCGCAGCCGGCCCACCTGGTCCGCCTCGAGAATGGCCCAGTTGCGGCCGTTTTCGGTCTGGGGCAGCAGATGCGCGGCCTGGATGGAGCCCGGCATGCCGTTTGTGGTCACCAGCAAGGCGGCCACCGCGTCCAGCCTCAGCAAGGCCAGGTCCATCAGGTCATCCTGGCTCAAGTTTGGGGTGTCCAGGTGGGTGTGGATGAGGCGCAGGCCCTTGAGTCGGCCCCGGACGCCCCGCTCCCGCTTCAGGGGCGGCAGCATCAGGCCCTTGGCGTCGCCGACAATGACCTGGACCACCGCGCCGGCGCGGTCCAGCAGCACCCCTACCTGCCGGTGCAAATCAAAGGAAATCAGGGCCAACTGCCGGGCCAGCTCCGGAGAGAGCAAATCCTGGGGGGGCGTTTTGCGGCGGTAAAGCCGCTCCAACTGGCGGTATTGCTGGGGCTTGAGACCGGTGAGATTACCCAGGGGGCGGTGGATCTTAATTACCTCTTATTTGATCTTCGGTTATACGAGTAGTTTAAGTTATTTTAACATATCCAAAAAATCTTTCAAAGCTCTGGGACAGGCGTATCTAGGGCAAATATCAGGGCCCAGCCGGGGCAGCCGAGAAATAATTTGATTCTCGTGGGGGCATGGTTTAGAATTGAGCAAATTTTCGCAAAGGAGGTAATCCCAGGTGCATCGGCCCGTGCTGATAGTTCGCAGGAAGTCCTGAAGCCCAGGTGTTCGGGGGGCCTTGGTAAGGCCCGCATCCCTAAGGCGCTGGATGAGGCCGGGGAGAATCGCCTGGGATTGGGACTGCAGCTAGTAATTCCTGTTAACACCTCCATCCTTCCTTCCTCAGGTAATCTCCGCAAATCTGCCTTCATTCCAGCTTAGTTTTTCCAACCCGCACATCTGGGACCCGTGACGGCGGTAGTCTGTCCGCGCCTGGTAAGGCGGACGCACCTCGCCAGCCGGGGTTAGGTGTGCTGCGGGACCGCACCGTGGCTAGACGCAATCACCTGCGCGCCTAACCACTTTGGGTGCTTTCCCCATGATCGGGAATGAAGGAGTCACGAATGACTGCGGAGTATACCCCCAAGATTATCGGTTTCTGTTGCCGCTGGTGCTCCTATGCCGGGGCCGACCTGGCCGGGGCCATGCGGCTGCAATATCCCCCGGAAATCAGGATCATGATGGTGCCTTGCACCGGCCGGGTGGATATTCTCCATATCCTCAAAGCTTTTGAGTTGGGGTTCGATACGGTATTCCTCTCCGGCTGCCACGAAGGAGACTGCCACTATCTGGCCGGCAATATCAAGGCCAAGAAGAGGGTCAATAAGCTGAAAAAAGATCTGGAGGCCATGGGCCTCGAGCCCGAACGCCTGGAGATGTTCCACGTCAGTTCCGGGGAAGGCCCCAAGTTTGCCGAGGTCTGCCGGGAAATGCACCAAAGGGCCTTGAAACTTGGTCCCAATCCGGTGAAGCGCCAGCCCCAGGCCGCCTGAGCCTTAACTTCAACCGATTATTGCGAGGAGACAAGATGGAACCTCTTAATCTTAGCAATCTGGCGGAACGCCGGCAAAATAGCCTCTTCAAGGACTTACTGACTGACTCCCATGCCCTCGCTTGCTTTACCTGCGGCACCTGCTCCGGGGGCTGTCCCCTGACCGGCATGGAAAGCACCCAGGACGAAGGCCTGGATGCCCGCAAAGCCATCCGCATGGCGCTTCTGGGGCTGGACCAGGAGGTGGTCGACTCCCGGTTTGTCTGGATCTGCACCGGCTGCCAGCGCTGCGAATACGGCTGTCCCATGGGCGTCAAACTGGTGAAGGTCTGGGGCGCAGCCAAGGCGGCCCGGCCCCGGGAGAAGGTGCCGGGGGTCCTTCATAAGGGCGTGGACATGTGCCTGAAGACCGGCAACAACATGGGCATCCCGGAGGACGATTATGTGACCCTGCTGGAGGAGTTGGGGGAGGAACTGGCGGAGGAGTGCTGCCCCGGCTTCGTCACCCCGGTGGAAAAAGTGGGAGTGGATTACCTCCACTTCCAGAACTCCAAGGAGGCCTACGCCGAACCCGACGACATGAAATGGTGGTGGAAGATCTACCATGCCGCCAAGGCCGACTGGACCACCTCGGCCAAGAATTGGGAATCGGTGGATTGGGGCATCTTCACCGCCAATGGCGCGGCCTCCAAGGAAATCGCCCGGCGCAAGGTGGAGAATATGAAACGCCTCCAGGCCCGGACCCTGATTCTCCCCGATTGCGGGGGGGCCTCCTACGGCACCCGGCTCAATATCGAGACCCATTTCAAACATGAGTTCGGGCCGGGCACAGGCCACGATTACGTCTATTTTTTTGACGTACTGCTTAAGTGGCTGGAAGAAGGGCGAATAAAAGTAGACAAGAGCGTGCATGCCGGCCGTATCGTCACCTGGCACGACTCCTGTAAACACGGCCGTTCGGCCTATATGACCTTCGGCGACGGCTCCAACTTCGAGAAGGCCCGAAAGATTATCTCTTACTGCATCGACATGGACAATTTCCGGGAGATGCCTCACAACCGCCTGGACGCTTACTGCTGCGGCGCGGGCGCAGGCAACTGGCCGGGGCCTTTCGAGAAAGAAAAGACCGAACACGGCAAATTTAAGGCCGATGACATCCGGGCCACGGGTGCGGACCTGGTCATCGCCGGCTGCTCCAACTGCCGGGACCAGATCATGAAGAACCTGAAGCCCAAGTTCCACCTGGACATCGAAGTGAAGTACATCTGGGAGATGGTGGCCGACGCCCTGATTTTGGAGGATTAACCCTGACCCTATCAGCCATTTCAACCTTCCTTTTCTGTCATCCTGAACGCAGCGAAGAATCTCAACGCTTCGAAAGTACTAGATTCTTCGCTCCGCTCAGAATGACCGTTTAAGCACGTTGAGGCTTTGGAAATGGCTTCTAGGGTTGGGTCCCGGACATAACCCAGAATGAAATCAGGTGGGATCTCCCCCTCCCCACAGTGAGAGGGGGTTGGGAGAGGGGGGACTGGGGCAAGCAGATGCAGCCAGCCCCAAATACGCCACCCCCACCCCGACCCTCCCCCCTCAAAGGGGGAGGCAGAAAAGACCCTGATCTTATGGAAGCTATCTCCGGTACACGGCAAGCTATGCGAAAGTCTTTTTTCTGCCATTCTGAACGGAGCGCAGCGAGTGAAGAATCTCGTATTATGTTGGTATACTTGAGATTCTTCGGTCGCTACGCTCCCTCAGAATGACAAGTTGGGGGACTTTCGCAGAGTCTCATAGATGGGGTTGGGATGGCCAACTCCCTACCAGACATCAAAGGAGAACAGATTCATGCCCACCCCCTACGACGAGATGTGGGAGAAGTTGAACCTGGACCTGCCGGCCCATGAGGGGCTGTTGCAAGTCCTGGGCAAGTTTTACGGTGACATCTACCTCACCCAAAACGGCCGCCTCAAGGGCATGGAATACCTGGATTTCGTGCTGTCCGAGGTCC
>JAKAGH010000269.1 GCA_021817645.1 Deltaproteobacteria bacterium | reverse complement strand
CGATCTGACCCCGGTGGTCCAAGGATGCCCCATAACTCGCCTATTGGGAGAACCTAAAAAGCCCGGTTGATGAAACTCGGCTTTTTTTAGAAATATTCCGGGGTTAAACCAAGGCCAATTCTCAGTAAATTTTAATAAGTTTTTCAATAAAATGGTGTATGTCCCTAATTTCCACTAATTTCTAGAAGTTCTCGAAGTTCCAAGGGTGTGGTATGCCAATAACCCTAGAAAAAGATACATTTTGAGGGACAGTTATGCTATCCTGGGCCCCGCTCCTTGTAGATGATTTGACCAAAACAGCAGAGACCTTCCCGGATTTGCACCTGGGGGGGAAAGTCTCAAAATTATTCTTAACCTTGGTGGTCAAAGCTGCGGCATAATCTCAGATGACTACCCCGTTGACGGTTAAACCCCAGCCCACGCAGGCCCCCCTGGCGCACTTTTTTCCCATCCTCCGTTGGCTCCGCGCCTACCAGTCCCGGTGGTGGCGGCCTGACCTCTATGCCGGTCTCACCCTCTGGGGGATGCTGGTGCCCGAGGCCATTGCCTACGCCGGTATGGCCGGGGTGCCGCCCCAGGCCGGTCTTTACACCTTGCTGGCTTCTCTGGCGGCCTACTTTGTCCTGGGCACCAGCCGACAGATGGTCTGCGCGGCCACCTCCTCCTCGTCCATCATGATGGCCGCGGTGGTCGCGCCCCTGGCGCTGGCGGAGCCCTATAAATACGGCGTCTTGCTGGTGGCCCTGGCGCTGCTGGTGGGACTGATCTTCCTGGGGTGCGGTTTGTTGCGCCTGGGGTTTGTGGCCTCTTTCATGTCCAAGCCGGTGATTACCGGCTTTGTCTCCGGTTTGGCCATCTACATCGCGATCAGCCAGGCCGGAAAGATCCTGGGATTGCCCCGGGGTTCCGGCGATACCCTGCAGCAGGCCTGGCACCTGCTGACCCACCTGCAGCAAGCAAACTGGGCCACCTGCGCCGTCGGCCTGGGCGCCCTGGGCCTGCTGTTCGGGCTGGAGCGGGTGGCCCCCCGGGTGCCTGCGGCGTTGCTGGTCATGATCTTGGGCATCGCCGCTGCGAGTTTTTGCGGCTTGGCCGGCAGATGCGGCGTGCAGGTGGTGGGCCTGATACCCAGTGGGCTCCCCGGGGTGTCCCTGCCCGCGGTCAGCGCGGCAGACCTGCTGGCCTTGCTGCCGGGCGCCCTGGGCCTAACCCTGGTTACCTTCTCCCAAGCGCTGGGTACGGCCCAGGCCTTTGCTGCCAGGCATGGCTACGAGATCGATACCAACCAGGAATTGGTGGCCATGGGCGTCGCCAACCTGGGGTCCGGTTTGCTGGGGGGCTTGGTGAACGGCGGCAGCATGTCCTCCACCGCCGTTAATGACCAAGCTGGGGCCCAGACTCAGGTCTCCCAAATCGTGGCCTCCGCCCTGGTGCTGGTCACGGTCCTGGCCCTGATGCCCCTGTTCCACAACCTGCCGGAGGCCGTCCTGGGGGCCGTGGTCATTCACGCGGTGGCGCGGCTGCTGAAGGTGGGGGAATTGTGGCGCTTCTACCGCTGGAATCGAGGCGAGTTCTGGCTGGCCTTGGTGGCCCTCCTGGGGGTGGTGGCCATCGGTATTTTGCCCGGCCTGCTGCTGGCGGTGCTGCTGTCCTTGTGGCGCCTCATCTGGCGCGCCAGCCTCCTGGCCATCTCCCTCCTGGGGCAGGTCCCGGGAAAGAAGGCGGTCTACGGCAATCTGCGGCACCACCCGGAATACCGGCCCATTCCGGGCCTGGCCATCCTGCGGCCCGATGGGCCCCTGTTTTTCGCCAATGCCCAGCAACTGAGGGACGAGGTGCAGGCGTTGCTGCACCATGAGCCACCGCCCGCGTCCATCCTTCTGGACCTGCACGCCAACCCCGGACTAGACCTCACCACCCTGGACCTGCTGTGGGGGCTGCTGACTGAGGCGCAGCAGCTGGGCGTGGAACTCCTGTTTTCCGAGCTCGCCGCGCCGGTGCGCGACCTGTTTAAGCGCTCCGGCCTGCTGGCGGCAGTGGGAGAAGCCCGGTTCTTCCACACCCTGGACGAAGCGGTCCAAGATTTCCTCCGCCGCCACGAGCTCACTGAGAAAGGTTAAAGAATGCTCTTAGAAAATGAAAAAGTCCAAAAAATCAGTTATATGGGGTTATTCCATCAACCCTGGCAGGAGAGAAGCAAGGGCTGAAAACTATGGAGGTTTGGCTAGTTACCTTGACTCAGAACTCTGAGACCCCGGTTAACCAACATTAAGGGGAGGTCGTCCTCATCACCCTCAAGGGCACCGGCCGCGCCACGGTTGACCAAGAAAGCCTAAACCTCCTGGAACCTCGCCGCTATCCGGATTTTCACTGGACCCCGTGCTGCTAGGGCGTTAACCTCCCAAACGAGGTGTAAAATGAAAATTCTGGTTGCCGTAGATAAAACCGAAGAATCCCAGGTGGCCTTGCGCTATGCCTGTCATCTGATGGAACATTTTATCTCCATTGTCGACGCCCTTTACGTCAAACCAGATGTAGTGGAAACCGTGACCGAAGGAGGCGGGTACACCCCTTTCACCTCCCAAAGCGATGTGGCAAGGGAAATTGAAAAAGAGACGGAAAAAACGGTAGAAGAGATCATCGAGGGTTGTGCAATCTGCGTGGGCAAGCGCATTCCCTGCAATCCCTTCGTAGCGAGTGGAGACCCCGCGGAGGAAATTCTCAACGCTGCCAATCGGGATTACTATGATATGATCATCTTAAGCTCCCAAGGCAGGTCTTTGCTCCGTGATCTCTTGGTGGAGACGGTGCCCGCCAAGATCCTGCAGCACGCCCAGCAGTCGGTGTTAATCCTGCAAAAGTTCCGCCCTATCCAAAAGATCCTGGTGGCTTATCGCGGGTCCCAATGCGACCAGGGGGCCCTGGAGTTTATCGCCCCGCTGTTTGCCAAGAAGAAGCCGGAAATCACAGTTCTGCATGTCCAAGAAAAAGAGCAGGCTGAGTCCGAGAAGTTTGTCGAGGCCTGCCTCAAGACCGGGGAGGAGACCCTGCGGCGGTATGGACATGCTCCCATGAAGAAGAGTGCCAAGGGTGAATTCGTGGAAGAAATTCTCAGGGCAGTGGCGATAGAACGCTATGATCTGCTAGTACTCGCAGATTATGAACATAAGGTTCCGAAATATTTAAAGGTCCTCAGTGACGAAGTCCTTAACCTGGTGAGGCTAACTACTCGCCCCGTCCTGGTTTACCGGGATGATCAATAATACAGTTAAAAACTTCCTCTTCGATAGAAATTGTCTGGGAAACTTTATCCAGCCCCGTCCACTCCACCATTTTTCCCGCCCTCATTGTTCTATCTTCCTAATTTTGGCAGATGCCTGAAATCATCCTCCCATGAATGCCCCTGGAAGATATGAAGATCATTTTTACCTTGGATGCCCGGTCGAGGTATCGGGGTTTCCCTGCGGCGCCGGGCGAATCTAACGCCTGTCTCCGGGCAGGCTGGCATGAAGGCAGCCATAGGGGAAGCATGGCCTCAAGGGCTTGGGCATGGGATCAGGGGCTTTGGTTCTGCGCACCTTGCTGAAAACTAAAGCCTTGTATGGAGCCCGGAGCGCCGCCAGCATCACTTATACCGAGTTGGTGCATTTTAAAACCGAGCGGCTTAACACTCCTGCCACCCGCAGCGGCAAGCCCCGGGCCCTGCCGACCTGGAACAATGAACTGGCCGTCATCAGCTCCATGTTCAAGTATGCCAAAAAGGCCAAGCTGGTTCCGGCGAATCCCTTCAAAGAGGAGGAGGCCGAATCTCTAAAAGAGAAACATAATAACGACCGGTTGCGCTTTTTGACGGAAGTGGAAATACCCTTGCTCCTGGAGGCCTGCAACTCCCGATTGCGCCCCCTGGTGGAAACCGCCCTGTTCACCGGCCTGCGCTGGGGGGAGATTTTCGGCCTTACTTGGGATATGGTGAGGCACGGCCAAATAAGAATCCCCGGCAGGCTCACCTAGAATGGTAAATCTTGCCCTATCCCGATAGGAGCGCGGCTGAGGGCGGTTTTTGCCAGTTTGCGCCAGCGCCATCAATTAAAATCAAAATATGTTCTCTGCCAGGAAAATGGGCAGAAATTAGGCGATATCCGTGCACCCTTTCAAGGCGCCTGCCGCCGGGCCGGAATTGATGATTTTCACTTCCACGACCTGCGCCATACTTTTGCCTCGCACCTGGTGATGAAGGGCGTCCCCTTGAAAGTTGTGCAGGTACTGCTGGGCCATAAGGATATCAAAACCACCATGCGCTATGCGCATCTGGCCCCGGGCTATCTGGAGGCAGGCGTCAATTGTCTGAACAATCTCGGGGCTTCCTCAAAAATCTCTGCTACCAAAATGCTACCAAATTCATCCACCCAAAAAGAAAGGGGTCAGAGCTTGCGCCCTAACCCCTTGAATTTCCTTGGTGCCGAAGCGGGGACTTGAACCCC
>JAKAGH010000268.1 GCA_021817645.1 Deltaproteobacteria bacterium | reverse complement strand
CCTGCGGTTTCAGCTCGGGGGGCCTGCCCATCGGCCTGCAGCTCATGGGGCCGCCTTTAGGGGAGGCGGTGTTGTTGCAGGCGGCTTATGCGTTTGAGCAGGCTACGGAGTTTCATAAGAGTAAGCCGCAACTATAATGCCGTTTTCGGTTTTCGGAATAAAGATATTGAAGAACAAGGCTTAAGGAAAAAGGGTCAAAAAACGGTGGCCCAGGCTTTCCAGCCTGGGCGGATTAAAGAGGCGGGCGAGGACGCCCGCCCTGCGGAAAAAATACCTTTGATGAACTTGGTTTCGGGAGTTTTTGGGTGAAACTGGGAAAAATAAAGGCAGCACTGATTTTCCTGGCGCTCCTGGCCCTGACGCCGGTTGCGGCGGCCGCCGGGGAGGCCGGGGGGCGTCTGAGCCTGCAACAGACCATGGAAATCGCCCTCAAGGAGCATCCCTCCTTGAAGCAATCCAGGGAGAAAGTCACCGCGGCCAAGTACCAGATCGGCTCGGCCCGGGCCGCGTACCTGCCGCAAGTCACCTATACTTACAATGTCTATTGGGGGAATGCCTTCCCCGCCACCTCCGGGGCCGTCAGCGGGGGGCCTCCCGGCCTGGGCAGCTCCCTCGGCGGCGCGACCACGGATTTTTATGTCAACCGGTTTTCTTTGAGCCAACTGATCTATGACTTCGGCAAGACCCCGGGCCAGATTAACCAATCCCGGGCGGCTTTCCATCAAACTGAAGAGGATTACGCGGGCAACCGCCAGCAAGTGGTCCTGGACGCACGCACGGCCTATTTCGGTTATCTCGCGGCCCAGCGGGCCCGGAAAGTCACCGAAGAAACGGTGCGCCAGAACCAGGAGCTGGTGAAACAGGCCCAGGGTTTCTATCAGGTGGGGCTGAAGGCCAAGATCGACGTCACCAAGGCGGAAGCCAATCTCTATAATGCCGAGGCCGATCTGATCAAGGCCAAGAACGCGGTGGACCTGGCCAAGGTCACCCTGATGACTGCCATGGGCCTGCAGACCTTTCCTTATGCGGGGGTGGAGGATGTGATGGAAGTAACCCCGAAGCCGCAGTCCCTGGCGGAATTAAAGGCCCAGGCCCTGAACCGGCGGCCCGAGATCGTCAGGAACCGCTATCAGCAGGACTTCGATAAAGCCGCCATCCGGGTGGCCCGGGCCGGCTGGTTTCCCACGGTGAGTTCCCTCGCGGCTTACGGCTGGTCGGCTCCCGATTCGCCTTTCGGCTCCACTGCGTTTGATAACAAGTCCTGGTGGGTGGGGGCAGGGGTGACGCTGCCTTTGTTTGACGGTCTGCTCACCTATAACAACGTGCGCACCGCCAACGCCAACAGCCGGGCCACCCTGGCCGATGCGGAGCTTCTCAGCCAGAACATCAATAAGGAAGTGGAACAGCGGTATCTGGATCTGACCGCGGCCTGGGAGCTGATCCGGGCCACCAAAAAGGCCCTGGAAGCGGCCCGGGAAAATTACCGCCTGGCCCAGGGGCGCTACCAGGTGGGGGTGGGCTCCATCATCGAAGTCACCGACGCCCAGGTGCAGTTTTTCCAGGCGGACCTGAAGTTCGTCCGGGCCCTGTACGACTACCGGGTGGCGGAGGCTCAGTTGGATAAGGCCATCGGCAAAGCTTTTTGAGTTTACCGTTTTTCGTGTTTTGGGAAACTGCATCATACGGATAACGGAAAACGGTAAACGGGCTCTACCAAAGGCCTTCCCGGCTTAAGTGCTCTTTGAAATCCCGGGGAGTGGTAAAGTGCCAGGCCACCAGGCCGTGGGTGCGGGCGGCGGCCACGAAGGGGAGCTTGTCATCCAGGTAGAGGCACCGGGCCGGCGGCAGGCCCAGCTCCCGGATCAGGGCCTGAAAAATCCCGGCTTCGGGTTTGCGGCTGGCCACTTCGTAAGAGAGGATGAAGCGCCGGAAGTGGCGGAGCAGGGGATAGTGATCCTTAATATATTGAAAATGCAGGGGATTGGTGTTAGAGAGCAGGTAGAGGGGATAACGCCCGGCCAGGCGCGCCACGGTTCGGTCCATATCCTCCAGGGGAGTGAAGATGTCATTCCAGAGGTCGCAAAACTGGGGGTAGGGGAGATTGAGGCGGAAGCGCCCCATGAGCCGCTGGTAAAATTCTGCGGAGGAGAGGCGGCCGGTGTCATAGCCGGGCTCCAGGCTGGATTCGAAAACCGCGGCATAGACTTCTGCGGGCGTCAGGCCCGCCAGGGCGGCGACAGGACGGCAGAAACGGAAATGGTCCACCGCCACCAGGACGTTGCCCAGGTCGAAGGTGATGGCCGCGATGGGTAGGTCGGGGGGAGCAGGCATGGATGTCTGGAATCCTCTGGGAAATTAAGGCTATAAAAAATATTAACAGAGATTTTTTAATCAGAACAGCGTTAGAGACGATATTCTTTCTATTAAGATCAATAGCCCACAAAATCTCTTTCCCGCCACCGGGGTGGGGACAGAAACACGGGAGAGAGGGCAGGGAAGCGGGCCCGGGCCCCCTTTTCTTCCTTACCCTGGGCATCCAACTCACATTGGGGGTGGCAGGTGGCTAGAAATCAGGGATGGCGCATCATTGGGGCTTTATTACTGGGCGTCGCCGGGACTGCGGTTTTTTTCATTTACGGTCCCTTCTTGCAGAGCGAGGTGAGCCGCCAGGTGGAGGAGGCCGTGAAAGGGCAAACCGCCAAAGCCACGGAGGCCGGCAAGGCCGCGGAGGGTGACAAGACCAAACTGGCGTTGAAGGCTCTAGGCCCCCAGGGTCCGGGGGGCCGGTATCAGGTGGTGACCGACGGCAAGCAGACCTTTTTGGCGGACCTCAAAGAGGGGCGGGTGTGGCGCTATTTTCATTACACCCGGGATGACGGCCACCTGAAAGAAGAGGAAGGTTTCCTGCCCCTGCCCTTTTTCTTTGGCGGTAAGAAATACAACAGCGCCGGAGAAGTGGAAAGCGAAGAATGAGGGGAAAGGGGCTGGTGAGAGGGCGCGGCTTACTCAGACAAGACCTGGCTTGGGCCGCTTTTCTGCTGGTGTTGGCCCTGGCGTTCGGCCTGGGCAAGCACTGGTCCCTGGTGAGCCTTTCCCTCCAAGGGAAACTGACCGCCCATCTGGAAGAAATGCGGGCCCAGCGCCGCCAGAAGCAGTTCCAAGGGGTCAAGACCCTGAAGTTAGCCCAGGCTTATGAGCTTTTTCAGAAGGGCCAAAGCCTGTTCGTCGATGCCCGCAGCCCCCAGGAATACGCGGAACTGCATATTGCCGGGGCCGTGAATCTGCCGCCCCAAGAGGCCGAAAAACCGAATAACCCGGCCATAGCCGACATTGCCAAGGAGCGGCAGATCGTGGTTTATTGCGCCGAGGCTCATTGTGACATTGCCTTGAAAGTGGCCGAAAAGCTGCAAGCCCTGGGGTTTACCCAGGTGGCGGCCTTCCTGGGAGGGTTCAAGGCCTGGGACGAAGCCGGCTACCCGGTGGATACCAGCCAGTAAAATAAAGATTCACCGCAGAGACACAGAGGACACAGAGGGGCACAGAGAGCAGAGAATAAACATTTCCTTTGACGCTGACGCGTCAAAGGCAATATTTCACTAGATTTTCCGAGATGAATTTAACGCGGCAAGGAAGTAGTTTTTGTCAAACAGAAAACAGAAAACGGAAAACAGAAAACCTGACTCAAGGAAACCCTCCAAGACCGTGGTCTGGTTCCTGCTCCGGCTCCTGGGCATGGCCCTTGGGGGAATCTTTTTCTATGCCGGTTTGATGAAGCATTACCATAACTGGGATTTTGCCGAAGCGGTCCTGGCTTACCAATTGGCGCCCATGTGGCTGGCCGGCTTGGTGGCCGCCGTGCTCCCCTGGGTGGAGCTGATCGCCGGCGGCTTGCTGGTCATGGGGCTCAAGCGCCGCTCCTGCCTCCTGCTCATCGCCCTGCTGGCCGCGGCCTTCCTGGTCATCCTGGTGGTGACTATGGCCCGGGGGTTGAAGATCGACTGCGGCTGCGGCCTCTTTTTCCAGAGGCAGGTAGGGCTGGTAGCCATTGCGGAGGACCTGGCGCTTCTGGCCGGAGCCCTGGGGCTGTACTGGTGGGAATGGAAGGCAGTGAGCAGTGATCAGGGGCCAGGGGGCAGGGGTTAAGGGTTAGGGGTTAGGGAATATTGGGTGGGAGCGGTTTTCTGGTTTACCCCTCGTTCCCAAGCTGTGCTTGGGAATGCTCTTTGCGGGCCAAGCTGAGCTTGGCATCCGATTTCGTTTCCAAGTGCAACTTAGGAACGGGCCGTTCATGAACCTTCGGCTCACCCAAATCATGAAAGCATCGGTGGCGCAGGCTTTCCAGCCTGCGCATTAAGACTTTCAGAGAACAGAAAACAACCGAAAACCGAAAACCAAATAAATGCCTCGTTATTTTAACTTTTACGACCCCCTGGAAAAGCGTTACGTCTTCAACTCCTTCCTGGTGATTGTGGCGTTGGTGGAAATTCTCATTCTGCTCTTCACCCTCATCTGGAAGATA
>JAKAGH010000267.1 GCA_021817645.1 Deltaproteobacteria bacterium | reverse complement strand
GGTCACCGACTGCCCCGGCTGCGTTTTGCAACTCCGGGGGGGCATGGCCAAACGGGGCAGCAAAGTCAAGGTGAAGCATCTGGCCGAAGCGGTGGCGGAGGCGAAGAAATAGTGGTCAGTGATCAGAGAAAACCATTGATTCATGAGGTTCTGGCAAGACTGGTTTTTCTGTCATCCTGAGCGAAGGGAAGGATCTAGTGTCGTGTCCCAGGAATGCCTTACATAACTTGGGTCTCTTTCTCCCTCCCCCTTCGAGGGGGGAGGGTCGGGGTGGGGGTGGCGTCTTTTGGGTGATTACAGCCATTAGCCAAAGTCGCCCCTCTAACCCTCTCCCCCGAGGGGAGAGGGAATAATATTGGGCATATTCCAAGGCGATATTTTGTAACTTATTTCTGGGATGTCACACTAGATGCTTCAGTCGCTTTGCTCCCTCAGAATGACAACTCTTGGCAAAGGATAAATTTTAAGAACTTCCACTGATCACTGATTACTGGCTACTGGGCAGAACACCCCCACAGGGGGATTTTATAAGCTGACGGCTGCAAGCTGACAGCTAAAAAGGAGGCTGGGTTAGATGAATTGGATACAAGTTTACAACCCCCTGGGCAACCTGGGCCTGTCCGCCTTGGTGGCCGCCATTCCGCTCTTCATTCTCTTATACATGCTGGGCATTCGGCGGTCCAAAGGGCACCATGCCGCGTTTTTCGGCACCCTGGCCGCAGTTCTTTTGGCCATTCTGGTTTGGGGGATGCCCCTGCAGCACGCGGCCATGGCCACCTTGAACGGCATGTTGTTCGGCCTCTTCCCGGTGGTCTGGATCATTATCACCGCCATCTGGGTCTACAACATGTCAGTGGAATCCGGTGAGTTCGAGATCATCAAAAACTCCCTGGCCTGCATCACCGATGACCGCCGCCTCCAGGCCTTGTTCATCGCCTTTGCCTTCGGCTCTTTTATCGAGGGCACCGCGGGCTTCGGCACGCCGGTGGCCATTACCGCGGCTATGCTGGTGGGCCTCGGTTTCCGGCCGGTGTACGCCGCGGGCGTCTGTCTCATTGCCAACACCGCGCCAGTGGCCTTTGGGGCCATCGGCATTCCCATCGTCGTGGCCGCGGGGGTTACCGGCCTGGACATGCACCACATCAGCGCCATCGTCGGCCGGCAGCTGCCCTTTCTATCTATTATTGTGCCTCTGTGGCTGGTAGTGACCATGAGCGGCTGGAAGTCGGCCATGGAAGTCTGGCCGGCTATCGCCGTCACCGGTGTCTGTTTTGCGGTTTCCCAGTTTGTGGTCTCTAACTTTGTCGGCCCCTATCTGCCTGATATCATTGCCGCGGTGGTCACCATCATCGGCCTCGGGGTTTTTCTCATCTTCTGGAAGCCGCCCACGGTCTGGCGGTTCAATGGAGTTGTGCCCACGGAAAAGGTGACCTGCCGCTTTTCCCGGACGGAAGTGATCCGGGCCTGGGTGCCTTACATCATCCTGGCCATCATGGTCTTCCTCTGGGGCCTCGATTCGGTCAAAAAGCTCCTGGGCCCCATCGGCACCACCTTCCAGTGGCCCCTGCTGCACAACCTGGTGCTGAAGACCGCGCCCATCGTCGCCAAGAATACTCCTTATCCGGCTGTTTTTGCAGTGAACATCGGTACCGCTGCGGGCACCGCCATCTTCATCGCCGGGCTGCTTTCCGTCCTGGCCATTCCCAATTACGGCTATGGTAAGGCCTTTGCCTGCCTGGGCCGGACCATCAAGACCCTGAAATGGGCCATCTGTACGGTGTCCATGATTCTGGGCCTGGCCTGGATCATGAACTACTCGGGCATGAGCTCCACCCTGGGCCTGGCCTTCACTGCCACCGGCGCGCTCTTCCCCATCTTCTCGCCGATTCTGGGTTGGCTGGGCGTCTTCCTCACCGGCTCCGACACCTCCTCCAACGCCTTGTTCGGCGCCTTGCAAAAGACCACGGCCCAGCAGATCGGGGTGGACCCGGCCCTCATGGTGGCGGCCAACTCCAGCGGCGGGGTTTGCGGGAAGATGATCTCCCCCCAGTCCATAGCTGTGGCTACTGCGGCCACCGGTATGGTGGGGGAAGAAGGCACGATCTTCCGCTTTGCCTTGAAACACAGCGTCGCCATGGTCCTGGTGATTTCGGTGATTACTCTTCTCCAGGCCTATGTTTTAAAGTGGATGCTGCCGTAAGTTTTGGATAATCTGTTTTGGGAAGAAAAGGGGGGAGGCCGGGGAACTGCATGCCCACGGCCCCTCCCTATTTATTGGGGTCCAACGACGATCAGCATACTCTAGCAGCGGCCGTGCGGTGGCCCTATGGTCAGGCTGCCGAGGACTTTCCTATCGCCCGGGCACCGGCTTTCAGCCTGATGACTCGCCGGCCTTGCAGATATAGGGAACTGAGGCAATTTCATGTTATAATTCCAAAATTGCGCCAAATCGGGGTCTCCCTGTTGGATATCTGTGAGTTTTGGAACGGTTGAGGTATTAAGGGATCGCCTCCATAAAATGAGAAAGGAGCGGCTATGCTGTCTGTCTCGACGCGACCGGGACGGTCTTTTATGGGTCGGCTCGCCAAGGGCGATGACCTGCTCCAGGCCCTGGAGAACTTCTGCCAGGAGCAGCAGATCACCCTGGGGGAGGTCCGGGCCCTGGGCGCGGTGACCCGGGCCCGGGTGGGGTTTTATAACCAGGAAGAGAGAAAATATTACTTTCTGGACCTGGAGCAACCCCTGGAAATTCTGGCTCTGGTGGGCAACATCTCTTTAAAGGATGGCAAACCCATGGTGCACGCGCATGTGACCCTGGGCGACGCTGCGGGCCGGGCTTGCGGCGGCCACCTGGCCCCGGGCACCATGGTCTTTGCCTGCGAGTTCGCGGTGCACGAATACCAGGCGGAACAGATGCTGGCCCGGCAAGACGACCCGGAAACCGGCCTCATGCTCTGGCCCAAATCCTAATCGAAACTTAGATAATCCGGCCCTTAAGGAGAAAGGCATATGGCCAAAAAAATAGAGAAAATCAGAGTAGATATGAACGCGGGCCGCCTCCAGGAAGATTTGGAGAAATATCGTCTCAAGGCCCTGGAACTGGGCGCCACCCAGGCCGCAGTCATCAGGGCCGGGGACATTCCGGTGGATGAACGGGTGACCCTCAAGTGCCAGATTCCCCGCTGCTTCGGCTACGGCGCGGGGGCCCACTGCCCTCCCAACACTCTGAAGCCCGGGGAATTGCGGGAATTGCTGAAAAAGTTCCAGTTTGCCGTCTTCTTTATTAAAGAGGTGCCTCCGGAAGTGATCGTCCGGGACAAGGCCACCATCAAGGAGCGGGTGGCCGCATATCAGGAAGTTTTCAAGATCGTCAACGACGTGGAGTCCCTGGCCTTCCACGACGG
The DNA here is from genome assembly GCA_021817645.1 of Deltaproteobacteria bacterium. Lineage (GTDB taxonomy): Bacteria > Desulfobacterota > Desulfobaccia > Desulfobaccales > 0-14-0-80-60-11 > SURF-52. The sequence goes on along the minus strand of JAKAGH010000267.1, from coordinate 1,136 downwards.
CCATTACCTGGCCTTCGGCTTCGGCGCGGGCTCCTGCCGCCACACCTTCTGCGGCCAGATGGAGAACTGCCAGGCCATGGAGGGGAAGAAATGCCGCTTTTCGCTGCGCTCCCGGCCCTCCATGGAGGCGGTGGGCATCGACGTCTACCAGATGGTGGCCCGGCTGGGCTGGGACATTTACCCCATCGGCAGCGACGATAAGCCGGAAAATATCGTTAAGGGCACCCTGGCCGGTCTGATTGTGGTGCAATGAGAAGTGGGGGGAGGGGCTGGGGTCCCGTAGGGCGGGCGTCCCCGCCCGCCTCTAAATCCTGTCCTTCCCCCTACCACCTTATAAGCGCTAAGTTAAACAATGTTTTGTCATGCTGAACGGAGCGAAGGGGAGTGGATCTCTGTTTTCCAAAGAAATGAGAGATTCTTCGCTGCGCCCAGAATGACAAAAACGCTTTATATATTAGCGCTGATGCCCCACTAGCCGTTCCTCAATCAGCATACCTAGTGCCGGCAGTCTATGCTTCCCGGTCTGCGTCGTCCCTTAGCTCCCTTTCCCACATCTTTTATGGCTGAACATGGTAAAATAAATATCCATGGTTGCCTTGTTCTACCGCCTCTCTCCTCGCCTGGTGCTTTGCTCTGCGGAAGAGCCGTATGCAGGGGGGCCGGGGGAACGGGTGCTGCGCCTTGCCAGCCGCGGGGCCTTCAACCCCACCCATCCCTGCGCCCGCCTCTGCCTGGATCTGCTGCCAGAAGCCCTGGCTGCGGCCCCGGTCCAAACTTTCCTGGACCTGGGCTGCGGCACCGGCATCCTCTCCCTGGCCGCCGCGGCCCTGGGCGCTCCCCGGGTAATGGCGGTGGACCTGAGCCGGGATGCGGCCCTGATCACTGAGGAAAACGCCCGGGCCAACGGCCTGGCCGCAACCATGCTGGCGGTTCAAGGTTCCAGCGAGTGCCTTAAGAGACCCTTCGACCTGGTGGCGGCCAACCTGCACATCGACGTGCAACTGGCCAAAGTGGCGGAGTTGCACCGCCTGGCCGCACCCGCAGGCCGCATCCTCCTCTCCGGGTTCCGGGATAACCAGGAAGAACCCCTGCTGGAACATTACCGGCAGCGGGGCTGGCGGCTGGCCCGCCGCCTG
>JAKAGH010000266.1 GCA_021817645.1 Deltaproteobacteria bacterium | reverse complement strand
CGGCAAGGCCGTGATCCAGGTCACCGACAGCGGCCGGGGCATAGCCCCGGAGCATTACTCCAGCATCTACCATCCTTTCTTTACCACGAAAATGGCGGGCGCGGGCATGGGCCTCACCAAGGTCTACATGATCGCGCAGCAGCACCGGGGCCAGATCGAGGTGGACAGCCATCCCCAGGGGGGCACCACGTTTGTGGTGCGCCTGCCTTTAGTCAATAGCCAGTAGTCAGTTGCCAGTTGCCAGTTATCAATTATCCGGTTTTCGGTTTTCGGTTTATCGATAATCGAGAGTCAGTCAGGGGTTTACTCGGAAAAGAATCCTGCACCCTTTTCTAAAAGCGGGGTGGAGGGGATTAGGTAAGCGCCCGATAATCCCCCTAAATCCCCCTTTAGGAAAGGGGGACTTTGAAACTTCCCCTCCCCACATCCTTCCTGATTATGAACATATTTGCGTTCTGAGACAGGTTTTGCAACAGGTTCTGATATCCCCCAGCCGCTAACCACTGATCACTGATCACTGCCCCTGGCCCCCACCCCCTGGTCTCCGATCCCTGACCCCTTCACTGCCTCCAATCCCCGGTTGACTGCCTCCTGTTTTCCAGGTAAAGATATGCGCATGGCCCAGTTGCGGGAAAATTTCTATCTGGCCTTCGGGTTGTGGTTCCATTTCTGGCTGATACCCATCACCATTATGGGCGGGCTCGGCGCAATCTGCGCCAGTCTCTTGGACCGGACAGGAGAATTAGTGCAGCGCGCGGCCCGCTCCTGGGCCCGGGCCCTCGTTTGGGTGGGCCGTATTTCCGTGGAAGTGAAAGGGATGGAGCACCTGGTCCCGGGACAGAATTACATCTTCGCGGCCAATCATCGCAGCAATTTTGATATTTATGTCCTGCTGGCTTTCCTGCCCGGAATTTTTGCCTTTGTGGCCAAAAAGTCCCTCTTTCGGATCCCCCTTTTCGGCCAGGCCCTCCAGAGCCTGGGCTGCGTGCCCGTGGACCGGAACAACGTCCAAAACGCCATCCATTGTCTCAATGAAGCGGCCGCCCGGATCCGGCAGGGAAAATCCATGATCATTTTCCCGGAAGGCACCCGGGCCACCACCCCTGAACTTTTGCCTTTTAAAAAAGGCGTCTTTATCATGGCTATGAAGGCCGGGAAGCCGGTGGTGCCGGTGGCCGTAAACGGCACTCGCTTCGTGCAGCCTCGCAGCACCTTCAGGGTCAAGCCCGGAAAGGTGCAGGTAGTGATTTGCCCCCCCATTTTTCCCGAAAATTTCCGCCGCAAGGAAGAGCTGATGGCCGCGGTGCAACGGAGTCTGGCCGCAACCTATGATCCTGATTTCCCTTATGGTCCCGGAGGCGGCAACGAATAACTGGGTAGACCTGACCTTTCTGGGAGGCGTGGGTGAGATCGGCCTCAACCTGATGACCGTGGAGACCGCGGAGCATCTGGTGGTGGTGGACGCGGGCCTCATGTTCCCGGAAGACCACATGCTGGGGATCGACATCGTCATCCCCGATTTTTCCTATCTCCGGGAGCGCCGGGAGAAGCTGACCGGCCTCGTCCTCACCCACGGCCACGAAGACCACATCGGCGCCGTGCCCTTTCTCCTCAAGGAAATGGACCTGCCGGTTTACGGCACGCCCCTGACCCTGGCCCTGCTCCGGGAAAAGCTCAAGGAACACGGCCTGATTGACACCGCCGACCTCCGGGAAATTCATCCCAAAGAGCATTTAACCCTGGGCCCCTTTGAGTTTGAGTTCATCCCGGTGCCCCACTCCATTGTCGACGGGGTGGGTTTTGCCCTGCGCACCCCCCAGGGGGTGTTGATCCACTCCGGGGACTTCAAACTGGACCAGACCCCGGTGGTGGGCACCGCCATGGACCTGAACCGCTTCGCCCATTACGGGGAGGAAGGGGTGCTGGCCCTGCTCTCCGATTCCACCAACGCCGAACGCCCGGGCTACACCCTGTCCGAGCGGGAGATCGGCTCCACCCTGGAGGAGTTCATCCGGGAGGCCCCGGGCCGGGTGATCGTCGCGGTCTTTGCCTCCCACGTCCCCCGGCTGCAGCAGATCGTCCGGCTGGCCGCCAAACACGGGCGCAAGGTCTTGTTTAACGGCAAGTCCATGCTCACCAACACCCGGATAACCAAGGAGTTAGGCTACCTGGAAGTGCCCCCCGGCCTGGAGATCAACGTGGGGGACTTGAAGGACCTTTCTCCCCAAGAGACCATCATTGTCACCACCGGCAGCCAGGGGGAGCCCATGAGCGCCCTGGCCCGCATCGCCCTCGAAGCCCACAAACAGATTCAGATTCAGCAGGGCGATCTGGTGATCCTCTCCTCCAAGTTCATCCCCGGTAATGAGCGGGCCATCACCACCGTGATCAACAACCTCTACCGTCTGGGCGCGGAGGTGGTCTACCAGCAGGTGGCGGACATCCACGTCTCCGGCCACGCGTCCCAGGAAGAGCTGAAACTGCTGCTGAACCTGACCCGGCCCCGCTATTTCATCCCCATCCACGGGGAGATGCGCCACCTCATCAAGCATCACCACCTGGCCCGGGCCGTGGGCCTGTCCGAAGAAAGCCTGATCCTGGCGCGAGACGGCGACCAGGTGCGCTTCGCCGACGGTCAGGCCGGCATCAGCAACCGGGTGGAGGTAGGCCGGGTCTTCGTGGACGGCAAAGGCGTGGGCGACGTCTCCCGCATCGTGCTCCGGGACCGGCGCCATCTCGCGGGCGACGGCCTGGTCATCGCCCTGGTGGCCGTGGACCCGTCCACCGGCACCATCGCGTCCGAGCCCGACCTCATCACCCGGGGCTTCGCCCTGGAAGAGGAACAGGCCCCCCTGCTGGAGCAGGCCCGGAAAATCTTTCAGGAGATCGTAGAACGGAGCCTCCAGGAACCCAACCAGGACTGGCTGGAAATCCAAGCCCAAACCGGCAAGGCGCTGCGCAAACTCTTCTTCAAGGCCCTGGAACGCCGCCCCATGATTTTGCCGTTGATTTTGACGCTGTAACTCAATGTAGCCCGGGAAAGCGCAGTGCATCCCGCCTTCAGTAGGCTGGATTTTTTCTGCTTTTACCTTTTTTATAGCCGGTGGCCTGTTTCACGAAAATACTGGTAATCAGTAGTTTGTTATGTTAAATTTTGAATGGGATAACGCCAAGGCTGCCGCGAATTTTCGCAAGCATGGCGTTACCTTTGAGCAGGCCGCCTACGCTTTTCGCGATCCGTTCGGTGTTGAGTGGACAGACAAAAGAACCGCATATGACGAGGATAGAATCATTCTCCTCGGCATGAGCGGCGGCCAGATTTTGAGTGTTGTGTACACGGAACGCAACGAGCGCATCCGTATCATCTCAGCACGCAGGGCAACGAAACATGAAAAAGACAAATACTATCGCCAGAATGCAAAGTGATGGAAAGCTGGCGAGACGCAGGCCGGACGGCGCCGAAGAGGTTGTGCCCGTTATGCCGGTTGCCCCGATGAGCGAGGCTGACATCGAAGCTGCCGCGGCCGGCGATCCTGATAATCCGCCGCTGACGCCAGAACGGGAGGCCCAGCTAAAGCCAGTGCCGCGCGTGAGGACGCTCCGTCGTGCCTTGGGACTGACACAGAAAGAATTTGCGGCGCGCTATCATATTCCCCTGGGAACCCTACGGGACTGGGAACAAGGGCGATCCCAGCCCGACCAGCCTGCCCGGGCCTTCCTCTCCGTCATTGCTCGCGCGCCAAACGAAGTCGCCGAATTACTGCTTAAGTGAACGCTATGGCTCTTACCAGAGGATTTCGCACCACCTTGCTGGAACGGGCCCGGAAGGACCCCGAGTTTCGCCAGGCCATGCTCAAAGAGGGTATCGACACCTTGCTTGCCGGTGACGTGGAAACCGGCAAAGCTATTTTGCGAGACTACATCAATGCGGCTGTCGGTTTTGGTCTTTTATCCGAAGCTACCCGGATACCGGCCAAAAGTCTGATGCGCATGTTTGGTCCCAAGGGCAACCCGCGTGCGGACAACCTGTTTCAGATCATTAAACACCTACAGGCCCGCGAAGGCATCCATTTGGAAGTGGCCCGTGCTAAACAGCAAAGTAGGGCGGGAAAGCGAAGCGCACCCCGCCTTCAGCAGGCCAAGTCGATTATAATTCCGAAAGGCGGGATGCGCTCCGCTTTCCCGCCCTACAAGCTATGAACTCTGGAGAAGTAGCGTAATTCACGGAGAGAAAGGCATGGCACAGAACGACCTGCAAGAATTGCTCGATATGTTCGCTGAAGGAAGCGGCTTTGGCGATCCTGATGCAAGACGTAATGCTGAGCAAAGGCTTCAGGTGCACCTTGCAAAAGAACAGCAGAAGACTACGTCCAGACTCAACCTACTGACTTTCGGCCTTGTTGTTGTGGGATTTTTAAACTTTGCGGCACTCGCGTTTCAGGTTTGGCTTCAGTTTTTCTATTCTAAATAACTCTGCGAAAATCCTCTCATTTGTCATTCTGAGGAAGCGGAGCGACCGAAGAATCTCGCATGCACCGGTA
>JAKAGH010000265.1 GCA_021817645.1 Deltaproteobacteria bacterium | reverse complement strand
ACAACAACGGCGTCTTACCGGCATGGATTCTCCTGCTCCCCGCGGGCCGGGTGGAATTGGTGGACCGCCCGGAGCCTTTGCAGGCGGACCCGGAATCGCTGGCCACCATAGTCAGGGCCTTTCGCTCCCGGGGAGTGGATCTGGTCATCGACTATGAACATCAATCCCTGCATGGCCGTCAGGCCCCGGCCGCGGGTTGGATCAAGGACCTGGAAGCCCGGGCCGACGGTCTTTGGGCCCGGGTGGAGTGGACCAGCCAGGCGCAGGAGTATCTGCGCAACCGGGAGTACCGCTATTTTTCCCCGGTGCTGCAGCTGGACCCGGTGACCCGTAAACCCCAGTCCCTGATGCAGGTCGGCTTGACCAACGTGCCGGCTATCAAAAGATTGCCGCCTCTGGTGGCCAAATGGGAGGCCGCGGCGCCTCCTGGGGAAAAGGAGGCGGCAGCGGCCGTTCCAGGCCAATCCTCCCCAGAAGAAAAAATGAGAAAGGGTACGGAAGTGGAAAAACTCAAATCGATCATGGGGTTGCCCCAAGAAGCGGCGGACCAGGCGGTGTGGGCCAAGGTTCTGGAGGTCTTCAAGAATCTATCTGCCCTCCTGAAGCTACCGGAGGAGGCTACGCCGGCGCAAATCCTGGATGGCGTCAAAACCTTACAGGGTGAGGTCGAGCGGCTCCAGGGGGCGGAGAAGGAACTGCAACAGCTTAAGTCCCGGGTGGCCGCGGAGACCACGACCCAAGCCGTGGAAGAGGCCATGAAGGCGGGCAAAATCGCCCCGGCCCAGAAATCTTGGGCCCTGGAGTATTACCGCCAGGACCCGGGGGGATTCCAGACCTTTGTGGCCCGGGCCCCCCAACTGGTGCCCACCAGAATGGAACTGAAACTGTCCCAGGATTTCCAGATGCCGGGCCATTTGCAATCGGAGGAGCTGGCCCTCTGCCGTTCCCTGAATCTTGCCCCGGAGCAATATCTCCAGGCCAAGGCCCGGATCGACCGGGCCCATTAAATGCGGAGGTGAGAAATTATGGCAGCTTTGAGTAAAGACCGGGCCACCCCTTACCGGGAAGGCATTGAAGTGGCGTACCCCGTAGCCGCGGCCGTCAAAATCTACGCGGGCTCCCTGGTATGCGCCAATGTTGCGGGCTTTGCTGCGCCCGCGGCCGATACCAGCGGCTACCGCCTGGCCGGCGTGGCCCTGGAGCAGGTGGACAACCTAACCGGGGCCGATGGGGCCAAAAGCGTGCGGCTGCGGCGGCACGGCATCTTTGAATTCGACGCCGCGAGCCTCACCCAGGCCATGGTGGGCGACCCCATGTACGCAGTGGACGACCACACCTTCGACGACGCAGCCGGCCCCACCAATGACGTCAAGGTGGGGGTTCTGGTCAAATACGAGTCCGCCACCAAGGGCTGGATCGACATCGCCAGGTAAAGGGAGGAGATAACTGATGATTGTCAATGCCGAGGCTTTAGCGAGACTTTATACCGCCTTTACCGCGGTGTTCAATGCCGCGTTCCAGGAGACCGAGACCTGGTACGAGCGGGTGGCCATGACTGTGCCGGCCAATACCCGCATCATGGATTACAAATTCCTGCTGGATTTTCCCATGGTCCGGGAATGGCTGGGGGACCGGCAGATCAGCTCCCTGGAGCCCAAGGCCTACCAGATTGAGAGCAAGGACTGGGAAGCCACCATCGAGGTGGAGCGGAACGACATCGAGGACGAGCAGTTGGGTTTTTACAACCCTATTATCGCCGCCCTGGCCCAGGAAGCCCGGAAGCACCCGGAAAAGCTGATCGCCGATCTGCTGAAAGACGCTTTCACCAGTACCTGCTATGACGGCCAGAATTTTTTTGACATCGACCATCCAGTGGGCTCCGGCACCGCATCCAACAACGGCGGGGGCTCCGGGACAGCCTGGTACCTGCTGGACACCTCCCGGGCCGTCAAACCCTTTATCTTCCAGTTGCGGCGGGGCGTGGAGCTGGTGCGCATGGACCGGCCCGACGACGAACACGCGTTCATGCGCAAGAAATTCCGTTATGGCGTGGACTACCGGGGCGCGGCGGCTTACGGCCTCTGGCAATTGGCCTACGCTTCGAAGCAGACCCTCACCGCGGACGCTTATGCCGGCACCAGGGCGGCCATGATGTCTCTCACCAACTCCGAGGGGCGGCCCCTGGGGATCAAACCCAATCTCATGGTGGTGCCGCCTTCTTTAGAGAAATTGGCCCGGGAGATTCTTCAGGCCCAATTTATTATCGGCGACCCGGCCACCGGCGGGAGCAAATCCAATGTCTGGCAGGGCACCGCGGACCTGCTGGTGGTGCCGGAACTGGCGTAACTTGGCGGCTTTGCAGTAGGGCGGCCGTCCCGGCCGCCGGAAAGGTGCGCAGGGCGTGCTTCCGCCCGCCGGCAGGCGAGACGCCTGCCCCACCGACGCCTGCGCCACCGAGACGCCCGCCCTACCACACAAAGACGCAAAGGCGCAAAGATTCAAGGAATCATATTATGCCCAACGCACTATACGAGAAAGGCCGGGAAGGTTTCCTGGCAGGCGAAATCGATTGGGATACGGACGTTATCAAGGCGGTGCTCATCGATGCCGCGGACTACACCGTCAACCTGGCGGCCCACCAATTCCTGAGCGATATCCCCCCGGCCGCGCGGGTGGCTACCAGCGCTGCGCTCACCGGCAAGACGGTGGCCAACGGGGTGGCCGACGCCGCTGACCTCACCTTTCCCATGGTGAGCGGCGACCACGTAGAGGCCTTGGTGATCTCTCAAGACACGGGAACGGAAGGGACCTCCAGGCTTATCGCCTATATTGACACCGCCACCGGCCTGCCGGTGACCCCCAACGGGGGGGATATCAACGTGGCCTGGGACAATGGGGCCAACAAAATCTTTAAGCTGTAAGGGAGGTTTCCCACTATGTCTTTCCCAACCGAACTGAGCAATGCCATTGACGGCGTTACCGAGGTTGTCGCCGCGCATTTAAACAACCTGGAAGCCAAAGTGGGAATAGACAACTCCACAGTGTCGACCTCCATCGATTATTTATTAAAAAATTTGGGCAGTATCGATCCCGGCCATAAACACACTGCCGGGGCCCTTAGTGGCGGCAATAATGGGGATGTGGTCTATAAAGCGGCAGGAGCTTGGGGAACGGGGACACCGGATTCAGCTGGATTAATGGCCAAAAGCGGGGATCAGAGCATCGCCGGCGTCAAGACCTTCACCAGCATACCCGTAGGTCCTGCCAGCAACCCCACCACCAGCAATCAGTTGGCCCGGAAGGCTTATGTGGATTTGATGCTGCCCCTGGCTGGGGGCACCATGGCGGGTAACATTGCCATGGGTACTCATAAGCTCACCGGCCTGGCCGCGGCCTCCGGGGCTGGGGAGGCGTTGCGTTATGATGAGTGGATTGCTACCCAGGATCCCGGCCACAAGCATAGCAAGCTCTGGGCCTCAGACGGCAGCCCCGAAGCAGTGACCGTGGATACTGTCGGCAATGTCGGCATCAAGACAACGACGCCGGCTTGTGCCTTGGATGTCAACGGCAGCTCAATCATAGGTAGAATTGCTTCTCCGGCCGGGACGGCGTCTTCATTAATATATGACGAAGGCACGAACTATATTACCATCACGAAACGCGGAAGTGCGGCAGCTTCAAGTATGGGGCTTCCCGTAGGTTCAACTGAAATCTTGAATTATGGATCAGGTGGAATGGGGATAATCAACGCATACAACAACGCCAATGGCTATATTGCTTTCGGAACCGGCGGCTTCGCGGCCGGGAACGAAAGAATGCGCATTGACTCCAGCGGCAACGTCGGTATCGGCACAACGAGTCCAGGATACAAAATAACCTGTAATGGTGAACCAGGAGCCAATGGCTACACTGCTTGGACAAATTATTCTGATATCCGTTTCAAACAAAACATTGCTCCTTTAAAAGATAACATTTTAACAAGGGTACTCAAATTGAATCCGGTCACTTTCTCCTACAACGATAAAAACCCCTGGGGGGAGAAACCAGGGGAGCGTACTCTTTATGGCTTTATCGCCCAAGAACTCCAAGAACTCTTTCCGGACATGGTTGGTGAGGCCAAGGGACCTGACAGTGAGAAATATCTAACCACCAACTTAAGCAATCTGACCCTTTACTTAGTACAGGCCATTAAGGAGCAGCAGGTGCAGATTGAGGCCTTGCAAGCAAAACACAACTAAAAAGAAATCATGAAAGCTGCTAAAGAAAAGAGCAAAGATCAAGATCAGAACTTTGATCAATTAAGAGAGCAGATCAAAAGTTTGACCTGTGAGCTGCTAAAAGAGCGAATCACCCGCATTGACTTCCAGGTGCAGCTTTTAACGCAGTGGCGGCAGCAGTGTCAGCAGGAACTGAACTGTTTGCGGAACTGCGAGGAAAGCTCCCAGAGCCCAGAGGGTTAAGATGGCTAAATTCGGAACTGGAAAACTCTATGCCACCGAACTACTCTACGGTGCAGATCCCCAATACCTCCTCGGAGTGGGAAATATTCCCGGTA
>JAKAGH010000014.1 GCA_021817645.1 Deltaproteobacteria bacterium | reverse complement strand
CCTGGTGGAGATGGGCGTCTTCATCGTCATCCTGGCGGTGGGCCTGGCTTACGTGTGGGGTAAGGGAGCATTGGAATGGGAATAGAAGAACACCTGGGATACAACATCCTCACCACCAGCCTGGAAAAGCTGGTGGATTGGGGGCGGAAAAGCAGCCTCTGGCCTGCCACCTTCGGGCTGGCCTGCTGCGCCATTGAAATGATCTGCACCGCGGCCAACCGCTGGGACATCGCCCGCTTCGGCATGGAGGCCTTCCGGGCCTCTCCCCGCCAGGCGGACGTGATCATCATCGCCGGCACGGTCTGCAAGAAGATGATGCCCGCGATCGAGCGCATCTATGAGCAGATGACGGAGCCCAAATGGGTCATCGCCATGGGCGCCTGCGCCTGCTCCGGGGGCATTTTTGATTCCTACGCGGTGGTCCAGGGCATAGACACCTATCTGCCGGTGGACGTTTACGTCCCTGGTTGCCCGCCCCGGCCGGAAGGTCTGCTTTACGGCATCCTGAAGCTCCATGAAAAGATCCTGCAAGACCCCTTCCTGACCAAACAATACCGGGAGCGGCTGGCGCTGCGTCAGGAGGCCGTATGAGCAAGGCCGCGGAACTGCTCCAGGAAAAGTTTCCCGAGGAAGTGGTGGAAGTCGCGGAATTCCGGGGAGACACCACCATCACCGTCAAACCCGGACGGATCGTGGAGATCTGCAAAACCTTGCGGGATACGCCGGAGACCTCTTTTAAGTATCTTTCCATGATCGCGGGCCTGGATTATCTGCCCCAGAGCCCCAGGTTCGGCGTGGTCTACAATCTTTATTCCCACAGAAACCATAACCGGGTGACCCTGAAGGCCTTTCTGGCGGATGACAGCAGCCCGGCCATTGATTCGGTGGTGCCGGTGTGGTCCACCGCCAACTGGCACGAACGGGAGGCTTACGATATGATGGGCATCCGCTTTAAGGGCCATCCCGACTTGCGGCGGATCCTGATGCCCAACGATTGGGTGGGCCATCCCCAGCGTAAAGATTATCCCTTACGGGGCAAGTAGGAATAGCTGATGAACAGCGCTGAGACCTTAAAACGCACCGAAACCATGCTCCTCAACCTGGGGCCGTCGCACCCCAGCACCCACGGGGTGCTCCGGGTCCTGCTGGAGCTGGACGGCGAACTCATCTTACGGGCTGACCCGGATATCGGCTACCTGCACCGGGGCATCGAGAAAATGTGCGAATACCGCACTTACCATCGGTGCATGCCCCTGATGAACCGCCTGGACTATCTGGCCGGAGAGGCAAATCTCTTCGGGTTCTGCCTGGCCATGGAAAAGCTGCTGGGCATCGAGGCGCCCAAGCGGGCCCAGTACATCCGGGTGCTGCTGGTGGAACTGACCCGCATCGCTTCCCACCTCTTCTGGCTGGGTACCCACGGCCATGATCTGGGAGCCATGACTCCTCTGTTCTATGCCTTCCGGGAACGGGAAAAGATCATGGACCTTTGCGAGATGGTCTCCGGGGCCCGCATGTTTCCGCTGTACTTCCGCATCGGCGGCCTGGCCGCGGACCTGCCCGAGGGCTTCATCCCGGCGGCCTGGGAATTCGTCAAATCCTTCCCGGAAAAGCATCAGGATTACCATGCCCTGCTGACCAAAAACCGCATCTGGATTGAGCGCACCAAGGGCGTGGGGGTCATGACGCCGGAGGAGGTCCTGGATTGGGGCTGGTCCGGACCCATGGCCCGGGGCTCCGGGGTAAACTGGGATCTGCGCCGGGACAACCCCTATTCCAGTTACGAAGAGTTCGATTTTGTGGTGCCCCTGGGGAAAAACGGCGACACCTACGACCGGTACCTGGTGCGCATGGAAGAGATGCTCCAGTCCAACCGCATCGTCCGCCAGGCGCTGGAAAAGCTGGCGGATACGGAACCCGGGGACATCAAGGCCAAGGACCCCCGGGTGAGTCTACCGCCCAAAGACGCGGTCTATAACGATATCGCCGGCCTGATCAACCACTTCAAGATTATCCAGGAAGGCATTGTGCCGCCCCAGGGTGAGGTTTACCAGTGCATCGAGGCACCCAAAGGGGAGATGGGTTTTTATATTGTCAGCGACGGCACCCCCCAGCCCTTCCGGCTGAAGATCCGGGGACCGTCCTTCATCAATCTCTCTGCCATGGACAAACTGGCTCGGGGCCGCTTGCTGGCCGACGCCATTGCCCTGATCGGCACCATGGATATCGTTCTGGCGGACGTAGATCGATAGCAGCAGGTCAGGCGTCCCGCCTGACACCTCTAAAAATAGCAGTAAGTCGGGCTTCTCCCCCGACACCTTGAAGAATTGAATCATGGGGTGGGCGTTTCCCCCATGTAATCATGGCTACAGCCTGGAAGGCGCTGATGACGAAAAAAATCATTCTCTTCTTAATATTGTTGGCGCTTCCCGTAATGGCACTGGCCGGAACGGAACAGACCACCGGCCTGATCTATCTAGGGAAAATCGAAGAGATCGCGGTCAAGAGCGTCATCTCTCCCGTCGGCATGGGCTCTTCCCAGAAATATTTGTCCATCAAGCTGGATAGCAATCCCAAGATGGATTTTCGGGTCACCGCCGCTGACGCCGTCAGATTTCATCTCCTCGATACCGACCAGCCTTCCGCGGTCATGGCCCCCGGCAAACTCAAAGGGCAGGGGTGGAAAGTCAGGTTGACCTGCGAAAAGAAGACCACCGCGGGCGAACCTTTCTTTCTGGTAATAAAGCTGGATCGGCTGGATTAAGGACTGTCAGATAGGATGCAAGGCGGGCGCGACCCGCTATTAAAAAAGGGATGGTGGGGCAGACCCACCCTACATGGCTAAAACTATAGGAAAGAATTATGGTTAATCTGACCATCGACGGCCGGGCCATTCAAGCGCCCAAGGGCAAAACCATCCTGGATGTGGCCGACGCAAACGGCATCTTCATTCCCCGGCTCTGCTTTCACCCGGCCCTGAAGCCCATCGGCGCCTGCCGCATCTGCGTGGTGGAAGTCAAACCCGGCCCCCCCCGTCCGATCCCGGCCTGCGCCACCCCCGTCACCGAGGGGATGGAAGTTACCACCAACTCCCCCCGGCTGCTGCAGATCCGCGACGAATTGATGAAGCTGGTGCTCATCAACCACGCGCTGGAATGCCCTATCTGTGATAAGGGCGGGGAATGCGAGCTCCAGGATCTGACCCATACCCTGGCCGTGGAAAACATAGACCTGACGGCCATAAAACTGGCCCCCAACCACGACTACGAGTCCCTGTTCGTGGAACGGCATCCGGACCGTTGCGTCACCTGCGGCCGCTGCATCCACGTCTGCCGGGATCATGTGGGGGCCATGGCCATCAACTTCATGCAGCGGGCCTATTTCACCGAGTTGGGCTCCGGCGCGTTGCCTCTGGATTGCGAATTCTGCGGCTCCTGCATCGATGTTTGCCCTGTAGGGGCGCTGATCAACAAGCTCTGGAAGTACCGGGCCCGGGCCTGGGAAGTGGAGAAGACGGAAACCGCCTGCCCCTTCTGCGGCGGCGGCTGCGTCTACGAATTGCACACCAAGAACGACCGTATCCTGAGGGTGCGTAACCAAAAATCCGTGCTGCTCTGCTCCCGGGGCCGTTTCGGATTCCCGGTGGTGGAAGCTCCTGACCGCGTTAAGACTCCTTTAATCAAGGAAAACGGCGAGTTCCGGGAAGCCTCCTGGGACGAGGCCCTGGACCTGGTGGCCGGCAAGTTTAAGGAAATCGCCGAGAGCGAAGCCGGCGCCAACGCCGTCTACGGCGTGGGTTCCGCCCGAGCTACCAACGAAGCCAATTACCTTTTCCAGAAATTCTTCCGCCAGCACTTGGGCTCCAATCAGGTGGATAACCCCGGCCGTTTTACCTATATCCGGGCCTTGCGGGGCCTGGCCGCGGTCTTTGGCGAACCCCAGGTCGAGGGAGTGGGGGCCGCCACGGCCCTGCCCCAAGCCTACCAGTCGCCTCTGGTTCCCGGCGAAGGCGCCCAAGGCAAAGGTTTCCCCTTTGTTTTAGGACATTTTAACGACCTGCCGAAAGCGGATCTGGCCCTGGTGCTGGGCGCAGACGTGACCCCGGAAATGCCGCCCCTGGGTTGGAAGCTGCTGCGGGCGCTGGATCAGGAGAACTTCCGCCTGGTGCTGGCCAACCCCCGGCGCACCAAGTTCGACCGTTATGCGCATTTAAGCCTGCGTTACAAACCGGGCACAGAGCGAATTTTGCTCTCCGGGATCTTCAAGGCCTTTTTTGCCGCTAATGCCGATTGGCAGCCAGCGATAAAAGCCACCGGCCTGGATGAGTTTAAAGAAAGCTTCAAGAAAGTGAGCCTGAAGGAAGTAGCTTCTAAGACCGGGGTGGAGGAAGCCCTGATCAAGGAAACTGCGGCCCTGCTGGCCCAGGCCCAGGCGCCGGCCATCATCTGCGGCACCGAACTTCTGGCCCAGGACAAGGGTGAGCAAAACGCCCTGGCTCTGGCCGACCTCTTCCTGCTCATCGGCCGTCCCGGCACTCCCGGGAGTGCGGTTTACCCGGTGGCCGAGAAGAACAACACCCGGGGCGTCTGCGAAGCAGGAGTCATCGCCGAGCACCTCCCCGGTTATAGCCACCTGGATGAGGCCTCCCGGGGCGTTAACCTGGCGGAGATGTTGGATAAGCTGGAGGCAGGAGACCCGGCCGCGCCCCAGGCAATATATATGCTGGGGGGCGACCTCCTCCGGGCCGTGCCCCACCGCAGCCGGGTGGAAAAACTCCTGAAAAAGGTGCCTTTCCTGGTGGTTCAGGATGCGTTCCTCAACGACACCGCCAAACTGGCCCAGGTGGTCCTGCCGGTGTCGGTGCACGCGGAGCAGGAAGGGACCTTCATCAGCAGCGACGGCACCCTGGGCCTCCTGGCCCAGGCCCTGCCCACCAACGGCGTGCGGCCTGATTGGCAGATCATCAGCCAGTTGGGCGGGAAAATGGGCTATAAGCTGGGCGCCAGCCAACCCAAGGCCATCTTCCGGGAACTGGCCCAGGCCCTGCCCCTGTGGGCCGGTCTCAGCCCCAAAGCCAGTTATCCGCAAATGCCGGGCGCGGTCACCGGCACGTTTGTCCCCTTTGAGGTGGACCTGAGCCTGCCGGGCCGCCGGCCCTTCACTTTGATTGTCGGCAAGGCCCTGAACCATTCCGGGTCTTTTACCACCCATGCCCCCGAGGGGACCTTGAAAGTATCTCCCCGCGCGGAAATGCTGTTAAACCCGGATGACGCCAAAAATCTAGGCCTGGCCGACGGGGATACGGCCAAGATCACCTCCTCCCAGGGAGAGATCAGCGCCCCCGTAGCCCTGGCCCCGGAGATGCCCCCGGGAGTGGTGTTCCTGCCGGAACATTTCGACTCGCCCCCGGTCCATCTCCTGACCCTCAACTCCAACCTGGTTAGGGTAACCATCCAGAAGGGTTGATATAATGAATCAATTGCCCATTTTGATAATCATGACGTTTGTGAAGATCATGCTGGTATTGGTGGTCTTCCTCACCTGCATCGCCTACACGGTGCTCATGGAACGTAAGGTTCTGGGGTTCATCCAGTTGCGCTACGGCCCCAACCGCGTAGGTCCCTGGGGTCTGCTGCAGCCCCTAGCGGATGCCCTCAAGCTGCTCTTCAAAGAAGAATTTACCCCCCCGGGGGTGAACAAGGTCCTCTTTGTCCTGGCACCGATCATCACCGCGGTCCCCGCGTTTCTGCCCCTGGCGGTTATTCCCTTCGCCTCCCAGATCCTGCCGGATACCCTTAGCATCTATGGCTATAAGGTGGATCTGGCTGCGGCCGGGCTCAACCAGGGAGTGATTGCCGACGTGAATGTGGGCCTGTTGTACGTCTTTGCCATGGGGTCCCTGTCGGTCTACGGCGCGGTCCTGGGCGGCTGGGCGTCCAACAACAAATATTCCCTGTTGGGCGGTCTGCGTCTTTCCGCGCAAATGATCAGCTATGAAATGGCCCTGGGCCTGTCGGTCATCGGGGTGCTGATGCTCACGGGCAGCCTGAGTCTGGTGAAGATCGTGGAAGCCCAGAAATCCATGTGGTTTATCTTCTACCAGCCTTTGGGCTTCCTGCTCTTTCTCACTGCGGCCTTTGCCGAGTGCGCCCGGACGCCCTTTGACCTGATCGAGTGCGAAAACGAGTTGGTGGCGGGCTACCAGACGGAATACAGCTCCATGAAGTATGGCGTGTTCATGATGGGGGAATACGGCCATATCCTCGTGGCCAGCGCCCTGGCCACCACCCTCTTTTTGGGCGGCTGGCAGGGTCCGGTGCTGCCTCCCATCGCCTGGTTCATGCTCAAGACCTTTGCCCTGGTCTTCTTCTTCATCTGGGTGCGGGGCACTTTTCCCCGCTTCCGCTTTGACCAGCTCATGAAAATTGGCTGGAAAGTGATGTTGCCTTTATGCCTGGTGAATATCTTGTTTACCGGCGTAATCATTCAGTATTTGCAGAGGTAGTAGATGATTATTCCTTTGCTTAAAGGCCTGGCCACCACTCTGCGCCACGTTTTCACCAAGCCCATTACTCTGCAGTATCCGGAGGAAAAGCGGCAGGTGGCGCCTCGCTGGCGGGGACACCCGGAACTGACTATCAACGAAGACGGGGGGCGCCGCTGTGTGGCCTGCACCCTGTGCATGGTAGTCTGCCCTAGCAATGCCATCAAAGGCATTGAGGCTGCGGAAGGGTCCGAACACGAAAAATACCCGGTGGCCTTCCACATCGACCTGACCCGCTGCATTTTCTGCGGCCTGTGCCAGGAGGCCTGCCCCAAGGGGGCCATCAAGTTGAATAACCTGTATGAGCTGGCCCAATACGATAAGAAAGAGCTCTTTCTCGATATCGACCGGGCCACCCAGAAAAAGTCCCAACTCCGGATGGCGGATTGGCTATGATACGGCCTTTTGCCCGCGGCGCTGATAGGAGGCTTGAGGGATGCAGATAATCTTTTTCATCCTGGCCGGGGTAGCCCTGATCTCGGCGGGGCTGGTGGTCTTTCAGAGACAGCCCTTACGGAGCGCGCTCTGGCTCATCGTCAACTTCTTCGCGGTGGCCGGCATCTATCTGCTGGCTCACGCCGAGTTTATCGCCGCCATCCAGATAATCGTTTATGCCGGGGCCATTATGGTCCTCTTCCTGTTCGTGATCATGCTCCTGAACCTGCGCCAGCCGGAGGCAGAGGTAAAGTTCATGCATCTGGGCCAAAAGGTGGGGGGCGTCATCCTGGCGGGCTTCACCGTGCTGTTGCTGATCTATGGCGTGATGCAAGTGGTCCTGCCGGCGGGTAAAGAGGCCCCTCCGGGAATGGGAAATACGGAGTCCATCGCCCGGCTGCTGTTCACCGATTATCTGCTGCCCTTTGAAGTCACCTCCGTCCTGCTCCTGGTGGCCATTGTGGGCGCAGTGGTCCTGGCCAAGACGAAATTGAAATAACCCCTTGGGGGAACAAGCAAAATGGTAGTTCCTGTTTCCTATTATCTGGCCTTAAGCGTAGCCCTCTTCGCCTTGGGGGTGATCGGCGTGCTGGTGCGGCGCAACGTTCTGGTGATCCTGATGTGCATCGAAATGATGCTCAACGCCGTCAATCTGGCCTTCATCGGTTTCGCCGACTATTTCAAGGCCGTGGACGGCCAGATGTTCGTGTTTTTCGTCATGACCGTGGCCGCAGCCGAAGTGGCGGTGGGGCTGGCCCTGATCGTTGCCATCTTCCGTAACCGGGCCACGGTGTACGTGGACGAACTCAATATCCTCAAGTGGTGAGGCGCACCCCATGATGATGGATTATGTCTGGCTGATCCCCCTTTTCCCCTTTGTGGGCTTTCTCATCAACGGCCTCTTGGGTAAAAATCTGCCCAAGAACGTGGTGGGAATAATCGGCTCCATGGCTGTTGGGTTGAGCTTTCTGGTCACGCTCTGCATTTTCATGCACACCCTGCAGCTGCCCCCCGACGCCCGGCATGTGGAAAAGGTGGTTTACACCTGGATCTCTTCCGGTCCTTTCCAGGTACAGGTGGCCTTTCTCATTGACCCCCTGTCCCTGGTCATGCTGCTGATCGTTTCCGGGGTGAGCACCCTCATCCATATTTATTCCATCGGCTACATGCATGATGATCCGGGGTTTTACCGGTTTTTCACCTACCTGAACCTCTTCGTGTCCATGATGCTCATCCTGGTGAGCGCCAACAACTTCCTGCTGATGTTCGTGGGCTGGGAAGGCGTGGGTCTCTGTTCTTATCTGCTCATCGGTTATTACTATGAAAAGAAGTCCGCATCCGACGCGGGGAAAAAGGCTTTCGTAGTCAACCGCATCGGTGACTTCGGTTTTCTGCTGGGCATGTTTCTCATCTTCTGGAATTTCGGCTCCCTGAATTTCCAGGAGGTCTTCGCCCTGGCCGCTAAGTACCCGGTGGGTTCGGGGATCATCACTGGCATTTGCCTCTGCCTGTTCGTGGGCGCTTGCGGCAAATCGGCCCAGTTGCCCCTGTATGTCTGGCTGCCGGACGCGATGGAAGGCCCCACCCCGGTGTCCGCCTTGATCCACGCAGCCACCATGGTCACCGCCGGGGTCTATATGGTGGCCCGGTGCAGCGCCCTTTATTCCCTGGCTCCCTTTGCCTTAACGGTGGTGGCCACCATCGGCGCGCTCACTGCTATCTTTGCGGCCACTATCGGCGTCACTCAGTTCGATATCAAGCGGGTCCTGGCCTACTCCACCGTCAGCCAGTTGGGTTATATGTTCCTGGCCTGCGGCGTGGGCGCATATGTATCCGGTATCTTCCACCTCATGACCCATGCCTTTTTCAAAGCCCTCCTCTTCTTGGGCTCCGGCTCGGTAATGCATGGTCTGAGCGGCGAACTGGATATGCGCAAGATGGGCAACTTGAGGAAACACATGCCCATCACCTATTGGACCTTTCTTTTGGCCACTTTGGCCATTGCCGGTATCTTTCCCTTTGCCGGATTTTTTAGTAAGGATGAAATCCTCTTCCACTCCCTGGTGGACGGCAAGGCCATTTATTGGGGCATTGCCACGATTGCGGCCTTTATCACCGCATTCTATATGTTCCGGGCCGTGTTCATGACCTTCCACGGGGAGTCCCGGGTTGATCCCCATGTTCATGTCCACGAATCCCCGCCGACGATGACCGTGCCCTTGATGATCCTGGCCGGATTGTCGGTAGTGGGCGGCTTTGTGGGCATCCCTCTCATCAAGGGAGCCCATGTGTTCCGGGACTTCCTGGCCCCGGCCATCACCCCGGTGGCCCATCACGGCGCCGGGCATCCCACGGCCGCGTTTGAAATCGGCATGATGGCCTTCAGCATGGGTGTGGCCGCTTTGGGGATTTATCTGGCCTATAAGATGTATATCCTCTTCCCGGATCTGCCCGGCCAGGTGGCGGACAAGTTCCGTACCATCTACGATCTTGTCTATCACAAGTACTATGTGGATGAGGTCTATGACACCGTGGTGGTGGAACCCATCAAGGAAGGTTCCAATATCCTCTGGCGGCAGGTGGACGAGAAAGGGATTGACGGCGTGGTCAACGGCAGCGCCGGGATCGTCGCCTTCTTGAGCGCCCATCTCCGCAAGCTGGAGACGGGCTTTGTGCAAAATTACGCCCTGGCCATCCTCCTGGGGATGGTCGTGATCACCGGCTACCTTATTGGACGTTAACGACTAGAGGGGCTTATGCAATTACCCATCCTCTCCATCCTGGTCTTCTTCCCCGTGCTGGGCGCGGTGCTTCTGTCCATCCTGGACCGGAAGAACCACACGCTGCTCAAGCAGGTTACTCTGGGGCTCTCCCTCGCGGAATTTTTGTTTTCCCTGCCCCTGTGGTTTTACTTCGACAGCCAGACCGCGGCCATGCAGTTCGTGGAGCGTTACAACTGGCTGCCCCAGTACGGCATCAGTTATTATGTGGGGATTGACGGCTTCTCCCTGCTGCTGATTATGCTCTCCACCTTCTTGACTCCCCTGTGCGTGCTGGCCACCTGGACGGATATCCAACACCGGGTCAAGGAGTTCATGATCTGCCTGCTCACCCTGATGGCCGGGATGCTGGGCGTCTTCGTCTCCCTGGACCTCTTCCTTTTTTACGTGTTCTGGGAAGTGATGCTCATCCCCATGTACCTGCTTATCGGCATCTGGGGCAACCCCGCCCGGCGGGTCTACGCGGCCATCAAGTTCTTCCTCTTCACCATGTTCGGCAGCGTGCTGATGCTGGTCGCCATTTTGGTGCTCTACTTCTACTACGGCAAGACCACGGGAACTTACACCTTTGATCTCTTGAAGCTCTATAGCCTGAACGTCCCCTTCCATATGCAGTTCTGGATGTTCCTGGCCTTCGGGCTGGCCTTCGCCATCAAGGTGCCCATGTTCCCCTTCCATACCTGGTTGCCGGACGCCCACACCGAAGCCCCCACCGTGGGCTCCGTGATCCTGGCCGCCGTGCTCTTGAAAATGGGGACTTACGGCTTCCTGCGGTTTAACATGCCGCTGTTCCCCCAGGCGGCTCACTACTTCGTGCCTCTGTTCAGCATCCTGGCGGTAATCGGCATCGTCTACGGCGCGCTGGTCTCCATGGTCCAAAAAGACCTGAAGCGCCTGGTCGCTTTCTCCTCAGTGAGCCATCTGGGCTTCGTGATGCTGGGGCTTTTCACCTTCACCATGCCCGGGGTGCAGGGCGGCATTATCCAGATGATCAACCACGGTCTCTCTACGGGGGCCTTGTTTTTGATTGTCGGCATGATCTATGAACGGCGGCACACCCGGATGATCGCCGAGTTCGGGGGCATCTCCACGGTCATGCCCATTTACGCCACCATCTTCATGATCGTCACCCTTTCCTCCATCGGCCTGCCAGGGCTCAACGGGTTTGTCGGCGAATTCCTCATCCTCCTGGGCGCCTTTAAAACCAATCCCATCTACGCCACCATCGCCGCCTCGGGTGTTATCTTTGCGGCCTGTTACATGCTGTGGATGTTCCAGCGGGTGATGTTCGGGGAAGTGACCAACGAGAAGAACAAAGAACTGAAAGACCTCTCCTGCCGGGAGATCGCCATCTTCCTACCGCTGCTCCTGTTCATCGTCTGGATCGGGGTCTATCCCAATACCTTCTTGAGCAAGACCAAAGCTACCACGGAAAACTTCGTCAGCTTGATGGAAAAAGCCAAATCTACTGAAGTCAGCTTAATTCACGGGGACAAGGGGGAGGCCAGATGACCCTTTCAATTCCTAGTTTCAGCCTGGCGAGCATCGGCCCCTGGATCACCCTCGCGGTTACCGCCATCCTCATCCTGATGGCGGATGCCCTCTCCCCCCGGGGAGAACGCAAAGCCGCCCCCGTATTGGCCCTGATAGGCCTGGCCGTGGCTGGCTTTCAGAGTTACTCTCTCTGGGGTAAGAACGGCGTTGACTTTGCCCGCATGGTCTATGTGGACAACTTCTGCCTCTTCTTCTACCTGGTTTTCATCATCGGCACGGCGCTCACCGTCCTGATCTCCCTGCAATACCTGAAGGACTACGGGAAAAACCTGGCGGAATATTACGCCCTGCTGCTCTTTGCCACCGTGGGCATGATGATCATGGCCGCAGGCGCGCACCTGATCATGATCTTCCTGGGGTTGGAAGTGATGTCCATCGCCGTCTACGTCCTGGCGGGACTCTTCCGGGAAGACGCCCGCTCCAATGAAGCCGCGCTGAAGTACCTCATTTTGGGTGGCTTCGCCAGCGCCTTCCTGCTCTTCGGCATGGCCATGCTTTACGGCGCCGCGGGCGGCACCTTATACCTCAATGATTTACCGGCCCGGCTCGCCGGCGACAACCTCTTTAAACCCCTGACCCTTATGGCCATCGCCCTGCTGCTGGTGGGCTTCGGCTTCAAAGTGGCCTCCGTGCCCTTCCATATGTGGACCCCGGACGTCTATGAAGGCGCGCCCACGTCGGTGACCGCGTTCATGGCGGTGGGGGTGAAGGCTGCGGCCTTCTCGGCTTTTGCCCGGGTCTTTTTCCTGGCCTTCCCGGCCATGCTGCCCGACTGGAACATGGTCATCTGGGTCCTGGCCGTGGCCACCATGACCCTGGGGAACATCACCGCCATTGCCCAGACCAATATCAAACGCATGCTGGCCTACTCCTCCATCGCCCACGCCGGTTATCTACTGGTGGCCATCCTCTCCGCCAACCAGTTGGGCGCGGTGAGCCTGATGTACTACCTCCTGGCCTATACCCTGATGAACCTGGGGGCCTTTGGGGTAGTCATCCTGATAGGAAGGAAGAAGGACAGCTACCTCAGCATTTACGACTACTCGGGCCTGGGGGCGCAGCATCCGGCCCTGGCCGCGGCCATGGCCCTGTTCATGTTCGCCCTGGCCGGCATTCCCCCCACTGCCGGGTTTGTCGGCAAATTCTATATCTTTTCCGCGGCCGTGCAGGCGGGCTATATCTGGCTGGCCATCATCGGCGTGATGAATTCCCTGATATCAGTGTATTACTATCTGCGCATCACCGTGCTCATGTACATGAAACCCGCGGAAGCGGACCTGGGAGCCGTGAGCTTCGCACCGGCGGTGACCGCCACCCTGCTGATCACTGCCGCGGGCGTGCTGCTCATCGGCCTCTTCCCCGGATTTATCTATAACCTGGCTATCAGCTCCGTAAAGATTTTCCCGGGCATTTAGAGGCCGGAGACATAATTTTGGGGGTCCTGCCCCCGAACTCCCTTCCCCAATCCTCCAGGATCGGGTTTCCATAAAAGTAAAGCCGGGGCATGTCCCGGCTTTACTCTTTTGAGGACGTTTTTCGGTTCTTTCTATCTTAAAAAGATCAACCTCACGCAAAGACGCCAAGGCGCAAAGAAAGACGCAAGGATAGAGAGATTAGATTGGTGGCGCAGGCGTCTCGCCTGTGCGAAACCACGGCGGGCGAGGACGCCCTCTACGAATTTTGGCAGAAGTCTCAACTTATCGTCAAATGTTTTTTCGTAGGGGCGAACCTGGTGTTCGCCCTTAATGCATCGGGGCGAACACCAGGTTCGCCCCTACAGCAAATGCCAAATCCCTTGGCTCGGCATAACACCAATCTATGCGGGGGTCCGCCCTTCCCTGCCCCCTTTTTTATTTCCCTTTCAGTTCGTGAATCCGGGCCTCAACTCCGGCCATCTCTTTCTTCAGCTCTTCCAGGTAGTCCCGGAGGCGCTCCATTTCCTCGGCCGGGGAGATAAAGCGCCGCCATCCCATGCCGCCGCAACAACCGGGCATGCGGCCGCCGCAGCAACCACCGTGGCCGTGATGCATACCGCCTCCACCGTGGCCATGCATGCCGCCATGGCCGTGACCGTGACCCATTTGACACATAGGTTTTACCTCCTGTTATGCTCCTGAGGCTGGTTACAGCAATTCCAGGAATTCCTCGATACTCAAACCCGCACATCCTGGCCTTGGACCGATGCAGCCACCGCGGCCAGATACTCTTGGATGGCATCCTGGATGTTCTCCAGGGCTTCCGTTTCCGTGTCCCCTTGAGACCAGCAACCCGGCAAGCCCGGGCAAGAAACACTATACCCCTCTTGGGTCTTTTGGATGACCACGCGATATTTCATGAGGATTCCTTACGCCACCCTTCTCGTCCTTTTCTTCATCCGGTTGGCTTTCTTGCGCAGGATTTCGATCTTTTTCGGAGATTCCCCTGCGGTTATGGCTTCCTGCTTCTTGACGCGCATTTCCCGGGCCTTTTCCTTCAGGTCCCGCATGCTCACCTTCTCCGTAGCCTTTCCTTCATCCTTGATACCCTTGACCTCTTTGACGGCTGCCAGCAGTTCTTCCTTGTTCATGCCGTGGACGCCGGAAATCTCTCCCAAATCCAGGGCGTATTTCCGAAGTTCCGTGGCCGTCATTTTGTCCAGGGGTTTTTCCTTCTTTTCCTTGCGTTCCTTCTTAGCCATTATTTTCTCCTTCTTGATTTTCGGCTTGGTTTTTGGAAACGTCGCACCAGTGCGTGCGGACATCCAAGGGCGGACACCTGGGTCCGCCCCGGCAATAAAATCTCTTTAACGGCAGCCTGGCATGGGGAACGCAGGTTCTATCCCGCGCCTGCAGGCATTAATTTGATGGCTTTGGTTTCAAATGATAACCAATTACTACCAAATCATCAAGCTGACCGCGGCAAGCTGAGAGCTGACAGCTCGTTACCCCTTCTTTTCTTCCATGATCTCCAGTTTCTTAGCGATCTTGATAAAGGGCGTGATGAGATCAATGGGGATGGGGAAGAGGGTGGTGGAGTTCTTTTCTGCGGCGATTTCCCTTAAGGTCTGCAGGTAGCGCAGTTGCAGGGACATGGGTTCCGTGGCCAAGACCGCGGCCGCGTCGGCCATCTTTTGGGACGCCTGGAATTCGCCTTCGGCGTTGATCACCTTGGCCCGCCGTTCCCGTTCCGCCTCCGCCTGCTTGGCGATGGCCCGCTGCATCTCCAGGGGCAGGTCAATGGACCTAACTTCCACCAGGGTGACCTTGATCCCCCAGGGCTCGGTCTGCCCGTCCAGGATTTGGGCCAACTGGGCGTTGACCTTCTCCCGTTCCGCCAGGAGATCATCCAGCTCCATCTGGCCGCACACGCTCCGCAGAGTAGTTTGGGCCAGAAGCTGGGTGGCGGTATAGTAGTCCCTCACCTGAATAACGGCCTTCAGGGGGTCTACCACCCGGAAATAAACCACCGCGTTGACCTTGACGGTCACATTGTCCCGGGTAATGACGTCCTGGGACGGGACTTCATAGGTCACCAACTGCAGGTTGACCTTGAGCATCTTATCCACGATGGGAATGAGGATGATCAGGCCCGGCCCCTTGGCCCAATCCAGGGCCCGGCCCAGGCGGAAGATCACCCCCCGTTCGTATTCGTTGAGAATCTTAATGGCGCTCATCAGAAAGAAGACCACCAGGATGATGACGACCATTGCCGAACCGGAAATAAATTGGAACATAAAGCCTCCTTTTACAAGACCCGGCGTACCCGGAGCTTGAGATTCTCGACCGCTAGTACTTCCACGGTTTCCCCCGCCGCCACCGGCTCCTCGCTCACCGCCTCCCAATATTCACCTTGCAAGAAGACCTGTCCTTGGGGGGTCAGGGCTTTATAGACCACGCCCCGCTCTCCCACCATCGCCTCAGTTCCGGTCAGGGAGCGCTGGAAATGCATGCGGAAGACGATCCCGGCCACCGTAATGAAAAATAGCGAAATCACCAGGACTGTGGGGATCAAGACCCACCAGGAAATGGCCACCCCCATATCACCCTGGCGAAAGAGCATCATAGAACCCATAAATAGAGAAATCACCCCCCCCAGGGAAAGGAGTCCGTAGCTGGTAATCTTGAATTCCAGGATAAAGAGAATAAAGGCCAGCAGTATCAAAAGAATGCCGATAAAGTTGATGGGCAGGGTCTGAAAGGCAAAAAAGGCCAACAGCAGACACAATGCCCCCACTGCCCCCGGGAACACCACCCCGGGATGGGCCAGTTCAAAGTAGAGTCCCGCCAGGCCGATCATCATCAGGATGAAGGCGATGTTGGGGTCGGCGATGTTTTTCAGAATCCGGGTGCGCAGGCCCTCGGGAATGTCCTGGACCGTGGCGCCGGCGGTATGCAGCACATAAGGTTTTCCGGCCACCGTCACCTTACGGCCGTCCAACTTTTTCAGCAAATCCTCCAGGTCATCGGCCAGCAGATCCACGACCTTCAGGCGCAGGGCCTCAGACGCAGGCAGGGACGCGCTCTGGCGGATACCCTTCTCCACCCAGTCGGCGTTGCGGCCCCGAGCCACGGCCAGGGCCCGGCCATACGCGACCATGTCGTTGACCACCTTCTCGCCCATGACCTTGTCCATTTTGCCCATGCCTACGGACACGGGGTGGGCCGCGCCGATATTGGTGCCCGGGGCCATGGCGGCCACGGGCGCCGCCTCGGTGATCAGCAGCCCCGCGGACGCGGCCCGGGCCCCCCGGGGGGAGACATAGACCACCACCGGCACTTTGGCGTTGATGATGGCCTGGGCGATCTCCCGCATGGAGGAGTCCAACCCGCCGGGAGTATCCAATTGGATCACCAGGGCTTCGGCCTTTTCAGTTTCCGCATTGCGGATGCCGGAGATAATGAACTCCGCCAGCCCCGGGTTGATGGAACCCACCGCGGGCAGCACCAGGACGCGGCGGGCCGCGGCCTCCGCGCCCGGCCCCCAGGAAGCCAGGACGGCCAGGAGGAGAAAAACCCCCGCCAGCAGGAACCTAAATCTCTTCATGCGCGGCCAGATACTCCATTACCTGCTGCATGTCTTCCCAGGTTTTCTGGCGTTCCCGGGGAAACCGCAGGAGGTATGAGGGGTGAAAGGTGGGCATCACCTTGATTTTACCGTATTTCTGCCACTTGCCCCGTAACTGGGTGATGGGGGTCTGGGTCTCCAGCAGCGCCTCCGTGGCCACCCGTCCCAGGGTCACGATCACCTGGGGCTTGATGGCCTCGATCTGTTTCCGCAAGAAAGGCAGGCACTGTTCAGTCTCATCCGCCTCCGGATTCCGGTTGCCCGGAGGCCGGCATTTGACCACGTTGGCGATATAGACTTCCTCTCTTCTCAAACCCAGTTTGCTCAAGAGATTGTTCAGCAACCCTCCGGCTGCGCCCACAAAGGGGAGGCCCTGGAGGTCTTCCTCTTCTCCGGGACCCTCGCCGATGAACATCAGCGCAGCCCGGGCCGAACCGTCGCCGAAAACGATTTGCCGGCGGCCCTGGGACAATTTACAGCGTTTACATTCCCCTAATTCGGCACGAATCTCCTTCAGGGTTAAAACCTGGCTCGCTGCCGGGGGCTGCGCCGGGGGTGGAGTTTCCCGGGCCGCCGGAGTTCCGGGCCATCCCAACCGCCGCTGAAAGCGCAGCCAGTCCTCCAGGGCCTCGGTTAACTCCCGCAGTTCCTGCACCGGGTCTTCTGTGTATGGTTTCATTGTCCCATGCCCGCTAATGTGGCGTCCCAGAAATATCAGACAAAAAGTGCCTGGTCTTTTCCCCCTCCCCCTTTGAGGGGGGAAGGTTGGGGTGGTGGTGGCGTTTTATTGCGTTATTACATCTACTTACCCAAGTACCCCCCCCCTCACCCCAGCCCT
This sequence comes from Deltaproteobacteria bacterium, assembly GCA_021817645.1. Classification (GTDB taxonomy): domain Bacteria; phylum Desulfobacterota; class Desulfobaccia; order Desulfobaccales; family 0-14-0-80-60-11; genus SURF-52. The sequence continues at coordinate 2,235 of JAKAGH010000014.1, read as the reverse complement.
CTCCCCCCGCCGGGGAGAGAGGGAGTTCTATAGCCTCCCTCAATTGAGAATATAAGCACTCACTTGAGATCATCTATTATCCCCTCTCCCCCGATGGGGGAGAGGGTTAGGGGGAAGTAAGGTTGTTCTCGTTTCTATAAATAAGTAGGCTATTAATTTATTTGATAAAAATATGCTCAGACGCCTTTGCTCTTATGCGCCGCCGGCAGCAGCGCCGCCACCTGGTCCAACACCTTTTCAGCCACCTCTTCTTTGCTGAGCAGAGGCAGGCGGGTCGGCAACTGCCCCCGCCCGATAATGGTCACCTCATTGGTGTTGACGGCAAACCCGGAATCAGGCCGGTTGACTTCGTTGGCCACGATCAGGTCCAGGCCCTTGTCTTCGAGTTTGCGCCGGGCCGCGGCCTCCAGGTCCCGAGTTTCGGCCGCGAAGCCCACCACCACCTGCTGTTTCTTGAGCCTGGCCACTTCTTTGAGGATGTCCGGGTTCTGGGTCAGGTGCACCGTCAATTCCGGGGCGCCCCGCTTCATCTTGTGTCCGGCGCAGCTCGTAGGGTGATAATCTCCCACGGCCGCGGCCATAAGCAAAGCGTCGGCTTGGGGAAAGCGATCCAGTACCGCGTTCAACATCTCCCGGGCCGACCGCACCTCCACCCGCTCCACCCCGTAAGGCACGGGCAGCAGCGTGGGGCCGCTGATCAGACAGACCTCCCCACCCCGGCGCCAGGCCACTCGGGCCAGGGCATAGCCCTGCTTGCCGCTGGAGCGGTTGGTCAAAAAGCGCACCGGGTCCAAATCCTCATGAGTGGGGCCGGCAGTGACCAGGATCTTACGCCCAGCCAAGTCCTGGGGACTCACCAGCCGGGCCAGCGCTTCTAGAATGGTCTCCACTTCCGGCAGCCGGCCGTAGCCGGTGGCCCCGCAGGCCAGTTCCCCGGCCTCCGGCGGCAGCACGGTCAGGCCCCGGGCCCGGAGCCGGGCTACGTTCTCTTGGACCGCGGCATGGGCCCACATCTCGCAATTCATGGCCGGGCAGACCAGGATGGGCTTATTGGCCGCCAGGAGGATGGTAGTGAGCAGGTCGTCGCCGATGCCCGCGGCCATTTTGCCCAAAAGATTGGCCGTGGCCGGGGCCAGGACGATGGCAGCCACCTGCTGCCCCAGGGCCACGTGCTCCAGGGGTTCGCTGCCGGGGCCGAACATGGCCGCGGCCACTTTCTCCCCGGTCAAGGCCTGGAAAGTCAGGGGTGCGACAAACTCCTGGGCCGCTTGGGTCATCACCACCTTGACCTGGGCGCCTGAGGAGACCAGCCGCCGGGCCAGCTCCGCGGCCTTGTACGCGGCAATGCCGCCGGAGACCCCTAGAAGTATGCGCTTGCCGGTATAGGTCATGGTTTCAAGCCTTTTGGTGAAGGAGCCGCAGCCTTTTCTCGTTACCCACTCCACTAATCCCTTAAGCTTTTTAATCTTTACTATCTGCGGGTTGGGGAGGGGGGCTTGGGGGGAGGGGCAGGGACCTCAGGTCCCTGCCCCCTCCCTCCAAATTCCTCTCAAAAAAACGGATTATACTGCCGTTCCTGGCCCACGGTGGTGACCGGGCCGTGGCCCGGGTACACGGTATAATTGTCGCCCAGGGCAAAAATTTTGGTTTTGACCGCGTTGATCAGGTCCTCGAAGGAGCCGCCGGGAAAGTCGGTGCGGCCGATGGAGCCCTGGAACAAGAGGTCGCCCACGTAGACCAGGGTGTTGCCTTCCATCACCAGGCTGATGCCCCCCGGGGTATGGCCCGGGGTATGGAGCACCTTCAGGCGGTAATTGCCGAAGCTGAGGATATCCCCTTCTTTGAGGAGGATATCCGCGGTCGAAAGGCGCAGGCGGTTACCGGTGAAGAACATGGCCTCCGCGGAGGGTTTGGCCAGCATGGCCGCGTCCGCTTCATGGATGGCAATAGACGCACCGGTGGCCTCTTTCAGGGGCTGGTTGGCGTCCACGTGGTCGAAGTGGCCGTGGGTGTCGATGATGGTTTTCAGTTGCAGGCCGTAGTGATTCAGGGCCTCCAGGATCTCGTTCTCGTCGCCCCCGGGATCGATGACCACTGCTTCCTTGGTCTCTTCGTCCCCCAGGATATAGCAATTGACTTCCAGCAACCCCACCAGCAGGGCTTTTTGGATCATGGGTCCTCCAACATTATAGGTAGCGTCAAAAATCAATTAACTCTGCGCTCTCTGCGTCTCTG
>JAKAGH010000264.1 GCA_021817645.1 Deltaproteobacteria bacterium | reverse complement strand
CTGGGGCCCGCGGCGCCCCTGGCCCGGAACGTGGGCCTGAAAAAGGCCCTGGAAATGGTGCTGACCGGCGATATGATCACCGCCCGGGAGGCTGAACGGCTGGGGCTGGTCAACAAGGTGGTGCCGCCGGAGAAGCTGGAGGAGGCCACCATGGAGCTGGCCGCCAAGCTGGCCGCCAAAAGTCCCCTGGCCTTGCAGATGGGGAAAGCCGGGATCTACGGCATGCAGGATGTGCCCTACCATAAGGCCCTGGACATGTTGAGCGAACGGTTTGCGGCCCTGTGTTGCACCGAGGATGCGGAGGAAGGGGTCCAGGCCTTTCTGGGGAAAAGAAAGCCCGAGTGGAAGGAACGCTAGGTGACGAGCAATGAGTGTTGAAGAAGTGATGAAAGAACATGGTTTCAATCTCTCGGCCAGTTGCGCCGGGAAGGCGTCATTTACCAAATGGATCAAACACCGGGGCAAGCGCGCCTATATCACCGTCAATGACTCCAGCGGTGAGAGCTTTCCCACCACCCTGGAGGAGCCCGTGCGGGTGGTCCTCCATGACCTCAAGTCCGGGAACGAACTGGAGACGCCCCAGGATTTCGGCTCCCTAAGGTCGTACCTAGCAACCCTCCAGGAGTGATTTAACCTGTTGGTGGCCCAGGCCTTCCAGCCTGTGCAGGTTCTGGTCGCGGCCTTCATAGGCTGCGCCATCAAGGCCCGGCGCCGGAGCCGGGCCTTTCTATATTTAGAGGGAATATTACCCCCCGGACTTGCCAAGGAGGGCTCTCAAATGATAACTTTGTACGATTGCTAATCTTTAATCCAGGGAAGAGAATGGTGTCTGCAGAGAAAGCTAGTTCGACCCCAAAGACTGATAAAACCAAACGCATCTTAAGCGGCATGCGGCCCACGGGCAAGCTGCACCTGGGCCATTTATACGGCGCCCTCTACAACTGGCTGCGCCTCCAGGAAGAGTACGAGTGCCACTATTTTGTGGCCGACTGGCATGCCATCACCACGGAATACGAATCCCCCCAGGCCATTGCCGGCTATATCCCGGACATGGTGGTGGATTGGCTGAGCGTGGGCCTGGACCCGGCCAAAAGCACCATCTTCGTGCAGTCGGCCATCCCGGAGCACGCCGAGCTCTATCTGATCTTCGGTATGTTCACCCCGGTGCCCTGGCTGGAGCGGAACCCCACATATAAGGACCAGATCCAGGAATTAGCCCACAAGGACCTGGCGACCTACGGCTTTCTGGGCTACCCGGTGCTCCAGGCCGCGGACATCCTGATGTATAAGGCCGACGGCGTGCCGGTGGGCGTGGACCAGGTGCCCCACGTGGAAATGACCCGGGAGATCGCCAGGCGCTTCAACCACTTGTATAAACCCATCTTCCCGGAACCGGAGGCCCTGCTCACGGAGATTCCCAAGCTCACCGGCACCGACGGCCGGAAGATGAGCAAAAGCTACAACAATTCCATCTCCTTGAGCGATCCACCGGAGGTCATCAGCAAGAAGGTGCGGCAGATGATCACCGACGTGCAGCGCCCCCTCAAGAAGGACCCTGGCGAACCGGACCGCTGCCTGGCCTTTCCCTTCCACCGTTTGAACCTGCCGCCCGCCCGGCTCGAAGAGATCACCTCCTCCTGCCGGTCGGCCAGCCTGGGTTGCGTCGAATGCAAATTGCTGCTGGCCGAAGCCCTGCTGGAGAACCTGGGGCCGATTCAGGAGAAACGGCGCTACTACGAAGCCCACCCGGACGAAGTGCTGGATATTCTCCACCAGGGCAACACCCAGGCCCGGGAACAGGCCCGGCGGACCATGGAGGAAGTTAGGGAGGCCATAGGTTTTAACCTAAAAATTCAATTAGCTCCTTAGCTCGATTATTCCCAGCATGGCCATGAGAACCCGGCAGTGGCGCAAATTTAACCACCTGATAAAAAATTTATTGGCAGTACTATGTAGTCTGATAGTTGTCTGCATTTTAATCGAAGTAATGCTGCATCTCTGGGACCCTTTTGAATTCAGGGTCAAAGGTGATAAAATTGTTTTACCGAAGAATCGCCATTATGTTATCAAGAATAGCAAGATTCGTTCGTTAGATGAGGTCATCGTTCACACCAAAAATTCTTTGGGCTTCAGGGGAGACAACCCGCCGGAAAACTTTGCCGATTATTTGACAATTATTAGCATCGGCGGTAGCACTACAGAATGCTTTTATTTGAGCGACAATAAAACCTGGACTGATGTATTGGGGAAAGAATTAAAGCGAGATTTTAAAAACGTATGGATTAATAATGCTGGTTTGGATGGCTGTTCGTCCCGCGCACATTTAGTGCTCTTAAAGGATTATATCGTTGAATTAAAACCTAAGGTTGTTATATTTTTAGTGGGAGCTAATGATGTCTGGCTGCAAGATGCTAACAGTTACGATGATCAAATCAGATTGCAAAATGCCGGTGTATTTAAGAAGGTATTACAGAAAAGTGAAATCTATAATTTAGGGCTTAATTTGTCTAGATATTGGGAGGCCCGCACTTTTAAGATTGCCCATTCATCCATTAATTTAAAAACGATAGAACATATCAGTATCCCGCAGGACGAAATAGCATCTTTGCTCAAATTGCATCAAGATCACTATGTTCAATCTTATGAAGGCAGGTTGTCATCACTGGTAAATATATGTCAAGCTAATTCCATTCAGCCCGTTTTCATCACCCAACCATCACTTTTCGGAGAGGGGATGGATGCGATTACAGGGGCGAATCTGGAAACTGCGAAAATCGAAAAAGGCTTGAACGGTCAAGCGTATTGGCGCTTATTGGAATTATATAATGATGCCACCCGGAAGATTGCCTCGACGCATGGTGTCTGGCTGCTAGATTTAGCCCGGGAGATGCCCAAAAGTTCCGATTATTTTTATGACACCCTGCATTTTACGAATGCGGGAGCCCAAAAAGTGGCAGAGATAATTTATCCAAAGCTATCCCAGTTAATGGCAACCAAATTTAGAGATTACCAAATAAACCGGAACTGATTGAAGAAGCCCACATGCCCCAAGAACGTTTGCAAAAGTATCTTTCCCGGGCGGGGGTGGCCTCCAGGCGGGCGGCGGAGGAGTTGATCAAAGCCGGGCGGGTGATGGTCAACGGCCAGGCGGTCCGGGAGTTGGGCGTAAAAATCGACCCGGACCAGGACGCAGTCAAGGTGGACGGCCGCCGGGTGCGGCCTGAGCCCCTGGTGACGGTGATGCTGCACAAGCCTTATGGCTACATCTCCACCACCAAAGACCCCCAGGGGCGGCGGGTGGTCACGGATTTATTGGGGCACCAAGGCCCCAGGCTTTATCCGGTGGGACGCCTGGACTATGACGCCACCGGTTTGCTGCTGCTTACCAATGACGGGGAACTGGCCCAGCGCCTGACGCATCCCCGCTACCAGGTGCCCCGGACTTACCGGGTGAGCGTGGCCGGGGAAGTGGGCCGGGAGACCTTGAGCCGGCTGGCCGCCGGCGTGTTTGTGGAAGGCCGGGAAGTGCCCGCCGAAGTGGAGGTGCGTAAGCGCGAAGCGGAGAAAACCGTGCTGGAAATAACGGTGAGGGAGGGTCGCTACCACCTGATCAAACGCCTGCTGGAGCAGGTGGGACACCAGGTGCTTAAACTGAAGCGCATTGCTTACGGTCCTTTAAAGCTGGGCCGGCTGCCCCGGGGCATGCACCGGCTTCTCACCCCGGCAGAGATGGCCGCGCTGCAGGCGGGAACGGGGCGGCAATGACCTCCGAAGAAAGACCCGAGATCGTTTCCCGGCCCGAGGCGGGGAAGGTCTGGAGCTTCCAGCGGCAGCTCTTCCAGGAAACGGAGGCGCCGCGTCCCCGGCTGCTGCTGCACGTGCTGCTGTTTCTGGCCACCGTGGCTACCACCGTCACTGCCGGCGCCCTGCAACAAGGGGTGAACCCGCTGCTCCACCCCTTGGACCTCTACCGGGGCATTCCCTTTTCCTTTACGCTGCTGCTGATCCTGGGCACTCATGAAATGGGCCACTACCTGGTGTCACGGCGGCATCACCTGATTGTAACCCTGCCATACTTTATTCCGGCTCCGCCTATTCCCTTCATTGTCGGCACCTTCGGGGCCTTTATCAAGATCCGCTCGCCCATTCAGGATAAACGGGCCTTGCTGGACGTGGGTTGCGCCGGGCCGTTGACTGGGGTAGCGTTTTCTATCCCCGTCATCCTGGTGGGGTTGAGACTGTCCACGGTAACGCTAAGCCCCCAAGGGGGCGACGGCCTGGTTCTGGGCGAACCTCTGTTGTTTCAGATCTTGAGTTGGCTGGTCTTCGGCCAGCTGTCTCCGGAACAAAATATTATCCTGCACCCCGTGGCTTTTGCCGGCTGGATCGGTCTCCTGGTCACCGCGCTCAATCTGATTCCGGTGGGACAGTTGGACGGTGGCCATGTGGCCTATGCCCTCTGGCCCGAACGCCATCGCCTGATCTCCTGGTCTTGCCTCATCTTGCTGGTGGTCAGCGGCCTGCTCTTCTGGCAGGGGTGGCTGTTCTGGGCCGTGCTCCTTTA
>JAKAGH010000263.1 GCA_021817645.1 Deltaproteobacteria bacterium | reverse complement strand
GGGTATTTTGCGGTCCCGACTTCCTCAGCTTCAATACGCGGGTCAGGAGGGGAGTTTGAGTGGCATGCAAAAGCCTCAGGTCCCCGCCCCGCTTATCAGATAGCGCTTGGATTGGACTTCGGCAGCCGCTACGTCAAAATCGTTTATACGAAAGAAAAACACGGCTGGGGCCGGAAAAAATTAGACAGCCTCTCCTTTTTCCGGGATTATTTGCAGAGGCATGAGGGGCAGCTGGCCGTGGATTGGCCGCGGCTGGGTCTGGCCCCCCCCGGAGCCCTGGTGGTCACGGGTTACGGCAAGAATCTCCTGAAGGAGCATTTCCCCACCATCACCGAGATTCGGGCCCACTTTCTGGGAGCCTGCCGGGCCACGGGCCTGGAGCACTTCATCCTCCTGGAAGTGGGGGGCCAGGACACCAAGGTGCTTTATGTCAAGCAGGGCCGGGTCTTCGATTTTCTCACCAACGACCGCTGCGCCGCGGGCACGGGGCGTTATTTGGAAAACATGGCCCGCTTCCTGAAGATGCCGCTGCCGGCATTTGCCGCGGCCTGGCAGGAGCCCGCGGATATTTCTCATACCTGCGCCATCTTCGGGGAAAGCGAACTCATCGGCCTGCTTTTGGAAGGAACGCCGCCGGCGCGTATCGCCGCGGGGGTCAACGCGAGTGTGGCCCGGCGGGCGCTGCTGCTGGTGCGCCGCTATCCCTGCCGGGACCTGGTTTTTGTGGGGGGAGTGGCCCGGAATCAGGCGGTAGTGCAACTTTTACGGGAACAGGGTGATTACCGGGTGCTGGTCCCCTCTTTTCCCCAATTCAACGGCGCTCTAGGCTGCTGCCTGGAAGCCCGCCGGCTGCTTTCCCGGGAGGGGCCATGAGCCTTTTGCCGGGGGAGGATCCATTGTCCCAGGCCCTCAGGGAACTGCTGCCCCCGGATACCTTCTGGCCCGCCGGCGGCGAAGTCTTCCTGGAGCCCCTGCCCTCTTCCCGGCAGGTGGTGCGCTTTTCGGTGGCAGGTGGAGAGGCCGCGGCCGTGGGCAAGTTTTTTTCCAGCTATCCCCCGGCCACCTCTCCTGACCGCAGTCTGGAACGGGAGTACGCCAATTATCTCCGGGCCGCGGCCCTGGGCCTCGACCAGGGACCCGGCCTGATCCCCCGCTTGCTGGGGCGGCATCCCCAAACCCGGCTGGGTCTGGTGCTGGCGGCCGTCCCCGGGCCTAATCTGGACCAGGCCCTGGCCCGGGCCTGCCATCAGGGGGAACAGGAGCAGCTGTTCTCTTGCCTGGAAAAACTGGCCGGGCTGCTGGCGGTCTTTCACGCCCGGCCGCCCGCAGAGCAGCCTTCCTCCCCGCAACCGGCCCTGGGGTACTGGGAGAAACTGCAGCGCCAGCTGCAGGGCCTGGGGCTGCTGACTCCGGAGGAAGCCCAGCTTTTCCGGGAAGAAAAAGCTGCCTGGGCGGCAAAGCTGCCTCTGCTCCCGGACCATTTGGTGCTGGTGCACGGCGACGCCACCCCCACCAACTTTCTCTTTCCCGACGGCCGGGCGGTGGCCCTGGACCTGGAGCGCCTGGGTCTCGGGGACCGTCTCTGGGATCTTTCCTGGGTGGCCGGGGAACTGAAACATGCCTGGGGCTTACGCACCGGCTATCTGGATGGAGCGGAGCCAGCCATCGGCCACTTTTTCGCCGCGTATTTCCGGGCCTTACCCGCAGATGCGGCCCTGCAGCGGCGCATTTTTTGCCTCAACCCCTTTTATATGGCCCTGGCGGAGTTGCGCATCGCCCGGAACGGCTATCTCCCCTGGGAGCACCGCCGGGCCCTGGTGGCCGAGGCCGGGCATTGCCTGGCCGGCGGCAGGAGTTTGGTCTGATGGAAACCATGCTGATCATTGCCGGCTCCGACCCGGGGGCCGGCGCCGGCCTGCAACAGGATTTGAAAGTGGCCACCCTCTTGGGAACTTACGGCCTGACGGTGGTGACCGCCCTGACGGTCCAAAATTCCCTGGGGGTCCGGGCCGTACACCCGGTGGCCCCGGAGGTGGTGGACGCCCAGCTGGAGGCAATTTTCAGCGATTTCCCGGTGGCCGCGGTGAAGGTGGGTATGCTGGGCTCCGGCGAGATCGCCCGGGTCGTGGCCCGCCGGCTTAAGCGGCATCAGCCCCAGTACCTGGTGGTGGACCCGGTGCTGGCGGCCAGCTCCGGCGCGGCGCTCCTGGACCCGGCGGGAATCCAGGCCCTGAAGGAAGAGATCTTCCCCATTACTTATCTGCTTACTCCCAATGCCCCGGAAGCAGCCTTATTGACGGGCCTGGAGGTCGGCAATCCGGCAGACCTGGAGGATGCGGCCCGCCGCCTCCAGAAGCTGGGTCCGGCCTGGGTCCTGGCCAAAGGCGGCCACCTGCCGGGAGAGCCGGTGGACGTCCTCACCGATGGGGCCAACGCTTACCATCTTTCCGGCCCGCGCCTGGTCGCGCCCCACAGCCACGGCTCCGGCTGCGCCCTGGCCTCGGCCTGCGCCGCTTACCTGGCCCGGGGTTTGTCTCTGCCGGAGGCGGTGAGCCAGGCCCGCACTCTGGTGGCCCAGGCCCTGCGCTGGGGCCTGCCCCTGGGGCGTGGCCGGGGGCCGGTTAATCCTTATGCGTCCTTTGCCCGGGACCTGGCCCGCTACCGGGTGATCGAATCCCTCCGGAAAGCCGCGGCCAGATTGCAAAAAGAGGATATCAGCCCGCTGGTCCCCGAGGTGCTGAGCAACCTGGGCTATGCCGCACCCTATGCGGAAGGTCCCCAGGACGTGGCCGCGTTCCCCGGCCGCCTGGTGCCCACTCCGGAAGGGCTGTTGATCCCCGCGGCCCCGGCCTTTGGGGCCTCCGAGCAGATGACCGCGTTGCTTCTCGCCGTAATCGGCACCTATCCCCTGCTGCGGTCAGCCATGAATATCAAGTACTTTCCCGGCCTGGAAGAGATGGCCCCCTTGCTGGCATTAAAGGTGGCCCCCCTGCCGGAGCCCCAAAAAGCCGCAGGACCCGGAGAAAGCCTGGCCTCGAGGCTGGCCGCGGTCTTCCGGCCCGGGACACCGCCTCCAGACCTGATCCATGACCCGGAAGATGGGGGCGGGGAACCCATGGTCTACATCCTGGGTCCTGCCCCCCAGGTGGTGGTGGAAAAGGCCCTGGCCCTAAAGAACGCCGCCTGCGCCGCCGGGAAGTTGGGCTGATTGATGATAAATGGTGTGCGGGGAAGATAGATAAAACCACCAATAAATGGCAAAGAGAACAACGGCAGGCCGGTAAAAAGGAGTGATAAGATGGGAGAGAGCGGCCCGATTAGAAATTGCGGCCGCATGTCTCCCTTTTTTTCACCCTATTAGCGAATGAGGGCAGCGCCGGGGAATTTACCAGTTATCCCGGGCGTCTCTGAAATTCACGAAGGCCACAAACAATCCCATAATGATACTGCCGCACAAAACCCCAGCCGAAAAAATCATCAGATATGAGATCATGGCTCCTCCTCCCTTAACCTGCTAAAGGCTTCTTTGACCCTGCCTCTTCCAGATGGTGTTCACCATAGCCTGCAATTGTTAAATCCCCATTAAATCCCGGCTAGTTTTTGGTGATTGACTTAATTTTTTGCCGTCTCTGGAAAATCTCTGCTGATACCGAGTTGCAATCTAACGGTGTGGATCTGTAGGGGGGCACCCAGGTGTGCCCCCTGGACGTTCCCAAAAACAAGATCCCTCGGTCTATTTGAGGTTTTGAAATGGCTTCTAGTGTGACGTCCCAGAAATAGGGGACAAAATATCACCTATGAATATGCCCAATATTATTCCCTCTCCCCTCGGGGGAGGGGAAAAGACCGGGCAAGTTATGTAAGGCATTCCTGAGACACGACACTAGTAGAGGTATTGGGAAGCAGGAAATATCATTATCAGTTCCCTGATGACCGGACCATCTGCTTGCGGAAAAATAGAGAACCGAAACAGGTACTACAGGTCTGCGGGTGGAGTCTCGACTGCCGCCGGCACTGCGGCTTCCTCCTCGGTCCGGACGCGGGTTCCCCCGAAGAAGCGGACGGCCAGGATGGAGAGTTCGTACATGCAGTACATGGGGATAGCCACCGCGGTCATGGTCATGATATCCGCGTGGAACGCGGCCACCACCGCGCTGAGAAGGATGGCCAGCCGCCGGTTGCGCCTGAGAAAATCCAGTTGCACAATCCCGGCCCGGGCCAGAATGAGAAGGATCAGGGGCAGGTTAAAAACCACCCCGAACAACAATAACAGGCGCAGGCAAAAGTCGATGAACTGGGTGAGATTGAGCATGGAGAAGAGGATATCGCTCTCGTAAGCCAGAGAAAAAGAGATGATCAGGGGCCAGACCATGTTGAGAAAAAAGAGGTCTCCCAAGATAAAGGCCAGGGTGCCGAAGGGAATAAAAATATAGACATATTTTCTTTCGTGCGGGTAGAGCGCGGGCGCGAAAAAGAGCCAAATCTGATAGAGGATCACCGGAAAGGCCAGGGCCAGGCCGCAGATCATGGAGATCTTCATCTGCACGAAAAAGGGTTCCAGGGGTGCCATGTAATTGATCG
>JAKAGH010000262.1 GCA_021817645.1 Deltaproteobacteria bacterium | reverse complement strand
GAACTGGAGATAATTTAATTCACCCGGGAAATAACCCAGCACCCTTTCCACGGAAGGGCTGGCGAAACAAATCATCCCTTCATGGTCAATGACCATAATAATATCAGAAGTGTTTTCTATCAGAGATCTATAGTAAGCTTCGCTGCGTCTCAACGTCTCTTCGGTCTTTTTTAATCTCTGGATATGGCTTTGGAGCTCTTCCTCCCGCACCACCCGTTCGGTGACATCATCGATAATAGTGATGGTGCCGATAATTTGCTCTTCTTCAGTGATCGGCACTATTTTGGCGCTCTGGGGCATATAAAGCAGGTGGTGGTTGGCGATTTCGGGGGGCATCTGCAGCAGATACTGGTGAAAGCGATGCGCCAGCAGGACCATCTCGCCCGCCAGGGCTTTCCGGTAATAGACGTCTTTGGCCCGGGTGACCAGTTCCGGAAACATCTCCAGCAGATTCCGGCCCACTGTAGCCGACGCCTGATGTCCGCTATGCTTTTCCAGCCAGCGATTCCAATAAATGATCTGCAACCGTGGGTCAGTGATGAAGACGCCCTGGTCTAAATGATCATCCAAGTGATGGTGAATCAATTGCCATCCAGCGATCATCAGGAGCTCATCCCAGTCTTTCCAGGCTTTGCACTAAGAGGTCCAGGGAGGACACGGCCAGGACGAGAATAAGATAACCATGCACCGTACTATCCCGGAGACTGAAGGTAGTTAAAATCAACATGGCGTAGCGGACTGACTCGGTGCCGATGGTGAAGGAATCCAGGAGCGGGTCCAGGGTTTCCACCTGCATGCGGGGCAAGGAAAAGGACAGGTGGATATCCAGCAGGTTGCCAAAGGTGCCCAAACAGGCATTTAACAGGATGTTGCCGACTTCGGTCAAGACCTCCTGATCTGACTGATCCAGGCGATCCACCGGCACGCGACATTCTGAGAGCAGGCCGGAAAGCAAGACCGCTCCCCCATAATCCATCAGCAAGATGGCTTCCCCCGCCACCGGCCCGGAGAACACCTGATGGACCGTGGCCACCTTACCCTGCATCAAATCTTTAAGATGTTCCCGGATTTCCTCCATGGGACAGATGACAAACTGGGGCACATTCAGCAGGACCCGCTGCCCGGTAAGTTCCGACAAAGAGGCCGCGGCCCTGCCAAAGCCGATATTAATCAGTTCGAGTAAGGAGTCCTTTTGCTCAGAGCTGATAATCATTATGCTTCTCCGGTTTGTTGCCGATTTAGAGCCTGGTTACGGATCAAGAGCCAGGTTTGAGCAGGCCATCAACAATTTTTACAAGAGATGCGGCATCCACGGGCTTGTTGATAAAGCCTGAAGCCCCTGCCTCTTCGGCCATGCTCCGGGTGGAGGTTTGGATATCGGCGGTGGAGATGATGACCCGGGCCTGGGGATCGACCTTGCGAATACGGGCCAATACCTCCAGTCCCTCGATCCCAGGCATGATCATGTCCAGGATAACCAGGTCGGGCCTTTCCAGCAAATACAGTTCCAGACCCTTCAGACCATCTTCCGCTTCCACCACCTCATACCCTGCCGGTTCAAGAGCCCGGCGCAAAATCCGGCGTGTCAGTGCGGAATCATCGACAATGAGGACCTTGGCCATCAAACTACCTCCCGTCTAATGCCTAACCGGTACTGCTGCAGCCGTTTCTCAATATAACATCGGCAAGCCCAGGAAAACTCTCAAACCCAAATTTCCACCAGAATCCGCAGGATAGCTGGAAAGCGACCCTCTGTTAGCTTTGGCGGCCTCCTGCCCCGAGTTTATCCCGAGAGATGCTCCTTTGCTGCTCAAACCTCCGGCGCCTGCGCAGAATAGCAGAATTGGCACAAAAAAGTCAATCTATTCAGACGCTTTGACAGACACCTTCTGAGCAGATGCCGGAGAAGCCTGGCGGCCGGGGTTCATTCCGGCCCGGAGTCCAACACCCGGCGGATGGCCTTGGCAAAATCCGACAGCTTTGCAGGCTTCATGAGGAATTCCCGAATGTTCAATTTCCTGGCGGCTTCTGGGGAAACCGATTCATTGAAGCCGGAGCAGAGAATTATGGGCAGATCGGGGCGGATCTTGACCAAATCCGCAGCCAGCTCCACCCCCGTCATCTGGGGCATGGTCAGGTCGGTGATCACCAGATCGAAATCCTGGGGGCGGCTCTGGAACACCTCCCGGGCCTCGAGGCTGCTGTTCATGGCCGTAACCTGGTAGCCCAGATGACTCAGGAGCCTGCGTCCCACCTCCGCCACCTGCCGTTCGTCTTCCACGTAGAGAATCCGCTCTTTGCCCAGGGCCAGCGGGGCCGCCTTCTCGGTTTGCGCATGCTTGGGAGGGTCCAGACGGGGCAGATAGACCCGGAAGCTGGAACCCCGGCCCGGAGTGCTGTCCACCTCGATGACGCCATGCAAGCGGGAGACGATGCCGTGGACCACCGCCAGGCCCAACCCGGTGCCCTCTCCGGGCTCTTTGGTGGTGAAATAGGGCTCAAAGATGCGTTCCCGGACCTGGGGTTCCATGCCCGGGCCGGTGTCGCTCACCTCCAGACGCAGGTACGAGCCGGGAGGGAGCTGGGGGGAAGACCCGGTTTCGAGCGCACCCACCAGAATGTTGTCCAGACTCACCTCCAGGACCCCGCCCCGCTCCTGCATGCACTGGTAGGCGTTGGTGCACAGATTCATCATGACCTGGTGGACCTGCGTGGGGTCTGCCAGGACCGCGCCGCTCCGGTCATCGATGCGGGTGTGGATCTCAATATTGGTGGGCAAGGTGGCCCGGAGCAGATTCAGCACTTCGTGCAAAATGAGGTGGACCTGCACCCGTTCCTCCTGCTGATCGATGCTGCGGGTGAAGGTGAGAATCTGGCGCACCGCGTCCTGAGCCCGTTTCCCGGCTTGCAGGACCTCCAGTAAATTGCCCTTGATCTGCTGCACGTCCGGGTTATGATCCAAAAAGAGGAGCGTCAACTCTACGTTCCCCTGGATGGCCGCCAGGATATTGTTGAAATCGTGGGCGATGCCCCCGGCCAGAGTGCCGATGGCTTCCAGCTTCTGGGATTGGCGCAGTTGCTCTTCCAGTTTGGCCTTCTCCAGGTCCGCCACTTTCTTGTCATGAATATCCAGGGCGTGGCCCAGGATGACGTTGCGTCCTTTGAAATTAATGGGCAGCGCCAGAAGTTCCAGCCATCTGCTCTCCCCGTTTTTGGTCAGACACCGGAACTCCTGGTGGGCCATGGGCGATTCCCTCCGCTCCAGGCCATTCAGCATCTCCTGGAAAGGTTCCCGATCCTCCGGCGAGATGATCTCCAGAACCTTGATGCCCAGCAGATCTGGCAGACTGTAGCCGTAGCTCTCGATAGCCTTTTTGTTGACATAAATAATATGGCCGTTCTCAATGATCAGGATGATGGCCAGGGAATATTCGGTGAGCAGCCGGTAGCGCTCCTCGGAATCCTTCAGCGCCGCCAGGGTGGAGTGGAGCCGGTACTGGTCCTCTTGCAGGCTTTCCACCATGGTGTCGAAGGCCAGGGCCACCTGGCCGATCTCGTCCCGGCGCACCATCTTCAACTTCTGGAAGTTGCCTTGGGTCAGGACCTCCGTGGCCTTGATAATCTGGTTCAGGGGGTTGGTCACCCGCCAGCGAAAGACCAGGAAGACCGCCAGCACCAGGAAGAGGCAGACGCCCATGGTGCCCAGATAGAGGATAGTCCGGGTCAAGGCGATGGGCCGCAGGTAGTCCTTTTCATAAATAAAGCCGATGACCTGCCAATTCCAAAAAGGAAAATAGCGGTGATGCAGTTTCACCCACTGCCCGCCTATCAGGTCCTCGGAGATGTCGATCTCGGGAGCTTTGGGCAACTTCGGCAGCTGAAATTCCCCGGGGGGCAGGCTGACGGAAATCCCCTCCAGCGTCTCATTTTCACCCAGCACCAGCATGTGCACGTTTTTCAGTTTGGCGCTGACCTTCTTGATTTCTTCGATGGCCTCCTTCTGGGTGATGGCTAAGGTCTCCGGATCATCTTCCAGCCGTAAATCCAGGAGATCGTGGTACTTGGTTTCGCAGATACTGACTCCCAGCGTAGTGGCCAGGCGCAGATCGGCATCCATATTTTTTTCCAGGGGCGAAGTCAGGGGGGGAGTCAGATAGTAGATGACGATGCCGGAAAAGACCAGCCCAGCCAGGAGTACCGGTAAGAGGATGGACCAGGCGATTCTCTTAGTGGATGTCAAGAAGATTTTCATCAATCGGCCTGGCGGCCCTCCTTAAAACTGCGGCGGCTCAATTTGCCTGGAGCCGGGGTAAACCAATGATCCGGCCAGTGCCGCCCACCAGCCCCTACCCTTTCCCGGTCCCCAGCTAACCCTGTCTCATTATAAATTCATCGGCGGCTTGGGGGGACATTTTAAATTATCCGCTATAATTTATGCCAGGAGATAAAGCCAAATTTCCCTTAATAATAGATAATTTTGACAAAAGGCTTTTTCTGATGAAATCGCGAGCATGCGGGTTCCCGGGTTGCAAAACCTGGCGGCCCAGCCGGATCAGTTCAGGTCACCCCCCTTTTCTCAAGGGGGGAGGGGGGGATTAGGTAA
>JAKAGH010000261.1 GCA_021817645.1 Deltaproteobacteria bacterium | reverse complement strand
GAGATTGTCGTGGTCTTCGGAGATATTCACCAGGGGATAGACCCCGGGGCGCCACAGGGCCGACACGGGGCTGAAGGTCTCTTCGAAGAGGCGGCTCATCCGCCGCTGCAGGTTCTCCATTTCCTGGTGAGGGGACCAACCCGGTTCGCGAAACGTAAATATAGGCATTTTCAGCCTCCTCCATCATTGATATGCTTCAAATTTGGTAATCATTAAATCTCTACCGGTCAAGGGGGCGTAAATGGGGTACGGGTTGAAAGACCGCAGAAATTTCTGTACAAACAGGGGGCGGCAAGTAGCTATCAGCGCTCAGCTTAGAAGCCATTTCAAAACCTCGCTTTCTGTCATCCTGAACGCAGTGAAGGATCTCAACCCTTCGAAAATACGAGATTCTTCGCTGCGCTCAGAATGACAGTTCAGGGCATTTTGAGGGTTTGAAATGGCTTCTAGTATGGCGTCCCAGGAATTCCTCACATAACTTGGGTCGTCTTTCTCCCTCCCCCTTCGAGGGGGGAGGGTCGGGGTGGGGGTGGCGTCTTTGCGGCAGGGTCAGTATTTTCAGAATAGGTATTTTTAACCACAATTCGTTAGGATGGATAAACCATGGCATTTCCCTGGCAGGATATTTCCTGGGTGCTCCTGGATATGGACGGCACCCTGTTGGACAAGCATTTCGACGATTATTTCTGGGAGACCCTGGTGCCGGATGAGTATGCCCGGAAAAAGGGCCTGCCCCTGGCCCTGGCCAAAGATTTGGTCTATGCCCGCTACCAGCGGGAGGAAGGCACCTTGAACTGGACAGACATCGATTTTTGGTCCCGGGAACTGGACCTGGATATTCCATCCTTAAAAGAAGGCATCCGCCACCTCATTGAGGTGCACCCTGATGCTGAAGCTTTTTTGCAGTTCCTGCGGCAGCAGGGCAAGAAAGTGGCCCTGGTCACCAACGCCCATTACAAGACTCTGAATCTGAAAATGAATCACGTGGGCCTGCTGGACTATTTCGATGAGGTGATCTCCTCCTTCGACCTGGGCACCCCCAAGGAAGACATGCGCTTCTGGGAGATCTTGCAAGAGAAAATAAGCTTTAACCCTGACCACACCTTGCTGGTGGACGATAACGCCGAGGTCCTGGATTCGGCCCGGCGCTACGGCATCAAATACCTGCTTTTCAAAGCCAAATCCAGTTCCCAACAGGACCCCGAGTCCCACCCGGACTTTCCCTCCATCGAAAGCTTCCTGGAATTGATGGACTGAAAAAGATTCACCACTAAGACACGAAGACACAAAGTTTCACCAAGAATTAAATTTGGCCCTTGGCGCAAAGCGCCAAAGGCCACATTAAAATCCTTGGTGTATCTTGGTGTCTTTGTGCCTTGGTGGTAAATCTTTTCTTTTAGGCGGGCACGCGTTTGATACGCGCGCCCAGGGCGGAGAGTTTTTCCACCAGGTTGGCGTAGCCCCGGTCCAGGTGGTAAACCCGGTGGACTTCGGTGGTTCCTTGCGCGGCCAGGCCGGCGATGATCAGTGAGGCGGAGGCTCGCAGATCGGTGGCCATCACCGGCGCGCCGGAAAGATGGCGGCGGCCCCGGACCACCGCCTGGTTGCCGGAGATGGTGATGTCCGCGCCCAGGCGCTTGAGTTCACCCACGTGGATGAAGCGGTCCTCGAAGATGGTTTCGGTGATGACGCTCGCGCCTTTGGCCACGCTCATCAGGGCCATGAACTGGGCCTGCATGTCGGTGGGAAAACCGGGGTAGGGGAGGGTCTTGATGTCCGCGCCGTTGAGGCCGCCGCCGGGCTGCACCTCGATGCGGTCCCCGGACGTGGCGCAGCGCACTCCGGCGTCGTGTAATTTCTCTATGACCGCGGTGAGATGGGCCACAGGCGCGTTGGTAACCGCGACCTTGCCCTTGGTAATGGCCGCGGCCGCCAGATAAGTGCCGGCCTCGATGCGGTCGGACATGACCTTGTAAGGCGCGGGACTCAGGGCCTCCACCCCGTGGATGGTGAGGATATCGGTGCCGATGCCTTCGATCTGCGCGCCCAGGGCCACCAGGAAGCTGGCCAGGTCCCCCACTTCGGGTTCCTGGGCGGCATTGACGATTCTGGTGGTGCCTTTGGCCAGGGTGGCGGCCATCATCAGGTTTTCGGTGCCGGTGACCGTGGGGAAATCCAGTATGATCTCCGCACCCTTGAGTTCCTTGGTCTTGGCCTCCACGTAGCCCTGGTTCAAGGTGATCTTCACCCCCATGGCCTCCAGGCCCTTGAGGTGCAGATTGATGGGCCGGGCGCCGATAGCGCAGCCTCCGGGTAGCGAGACGCTGGCCTGGTGCGCCCGGGCCAGCAGCGGCCCCAAAACCAGGACCGCGGCCCGCATGGTTTTCACCACCTCATAGGGGGCCATCCAGCCGGTGAGGTTGCTGGTGTCGACCAGCAGGGCCCCCTCCGGCAGGGGCGGCCCCATGAGTCCGCCCGACTCCTCAAAAGTGACCCCCATAAGGCCCAGGACCCGTTTCATGGTGCGGATATCGGCCAGGCGGGGAACATTGTGGAGGCGGTGCACCCCGGGGGCTAAAAGCGTTGCAGCCATGATGGGCAGGGCTGCGTTCTTGGCCCCGCTGATGCTCACTTCGCCCTCGAGAGGCACGCCGCCGTCAATAACGATTTTATCCATATCAGATTTTTACCATACCTTGCGTCTTTGTCCCCAGGCGTTTTGGCGTACCGGAAATACCTTACCTAACCGCCCGGTCTCTCTACCTCCCCCTTGGAGGGGGGAGGGGCGGGGTGGGGGTGGCGTCTTTGGAACCGATTACAAATACTTATCCAAGTCGCCCCTCCCATTGTGCTTATTATTACCCACAATTTTTCAATCGGTGGCGCAGCCTTTCCAGGCTGCGCTGAAAACCTGCGCAGGCTGGAAAGCCTGCGCCACCAACGAATACCTTAAAGCTTACCGAAAAATTCGGTGATGTCAAAGAAGACGGTCTTTTTGCTGCCGTCCTTCATTTCTATCTCCATACAGTCATAGACTTTGCCTTTTTCCTGGAGAACGCTCTGGCGTTTCAATTTCCAGTCCACGTTCCGCTGGCCGAATTTTTTCCCCAGATAATAATACTCCGCGTCGATGCCGACCCGGGAGTTGGGCGCGCCGGAGATGATCACCGCGGTGGCGGTGGTGTCCCCCGGTCCGCCTGTAAAAGAGATTTTGGGCCTGGCCGGTGGCTCCGGCGCGGGCTGCACCGCCTGGGCGTAGACCGAATTGGCATTGGTGGTTGAGGGAGAGAATGGGATAGAAAAAGAGAATAATAGCGCCGTCCCCAGAACCAGGCAAAGAATTCTAGCCACTTGGACCTCCTGGTTGAACCTATTGCTTCTCATCAAGAATTATGTCTAAGACCCTCTGGGCCTTGAACTCCATGACAAACTGCTTAATCCTTCTCTCCGCCAGGCGGCAGTAACGGTCTTCGACTTCGTAGCCCACATACTGCCGCTCCCCCTGGAGCGCGGCAATCGCGGCTTGGCCGGAGCCCATGAAAGGGTCCAGGACTACCTCGCCTTCGTAGGTGTAAAGCTGGATGAGGCGCAGGGGCAGCTCCACCGGGAAGGGCGCGGGGTGGCCCACCTTGCGGGCTGAGACCGCGGGGAAGGTCCAGATGCTCTTGGTGTACTCCAGGAACTCCTCCCGGGAAATGGTGGGCTGGCGTTTCGCCGGATTTTTCCGGGAGAAATGCCCTTTGGAAAAAATCAGGATGTATTCGTGGATATCCCGGAGCGTGGGATTGGCCGGGGACTTCCAGGACCCCCAGGCCGTGGAGCCCGCGGCGCTTGCGGCCTTGTTCCAGATGATCTCGCCTCGCATCAAAAAGCCCAGCTCCATCAGGCTCTGGATGATGAAGGAGTGGATGGGAATGTAAGGCTTGCGCCCCAGGTTGGCGATGTTGACGCAGGCCCGCCCTCCAGGGACCAGCACCCGGTGGACTTCCCGCCAGACCCTTTGCAGGAAGCCCAGGTATTCCTCCAGGGTGTAGTCCGCGTCATAGTCCTTGCCCACGTTGTAGGGGGGGGAAGTGACCATCAGGTGCACGCTGTTATCCGGCAGCTCCGCCATGTCTTCCGAGGACTTGCAGAAAATCTGATTCAGATGTTCCGGCGGCACCGGGCTCTCCTGATAGATGATCTTTTGTTCCTGGGGCATCTGGGCATATAGTTTGCTGGCATAAAAACTGGAGGCATCATGGGAAATCCGGCCCGGGGTGCCGAAGGAACTGGTGCGGGTCTTTTTTCTCAGGGGCGCATTTTTCATAATATTTTCGTAGGGTGCGTCCTACGCACCGAACATCACCGGCAGTTGATGGTGCGTAGGATGCACCCTACATGCTGCTTACCGCGCACTGTCTTCCCCAACCCCCTGAATTTCCCTTGGTTTGGCAGGGTCCAATATGTTAGGATTATTATATTTAGGCCCAAGGGGAAAGGAAAGGAATTTATGGACTTGTGGGTGTTGGCCGGGGTGCCCGCCACTTCTTTTATCGTGGCTCTCTCCGGGGCCCTGATGCCCGGCCCGCTCCTCACGGTCACCGTGGGGGAAGCGGCCCGGCGGGGCTTCTG
>JAKAGH010000013.1 GCA_021817645.1 Deltaproteobacteria bacterium | reverse complement strand
CGTTGAGGAAGGTCTCTTCCGCGGTCATGGACTTGGATTTGACGATTTTCTGGACGCCGTTATCCCGGGCGATGGCCGCGATAATCTCATTGGCCTCCTGCGCGGTCCCGGCCAGGTGGACCTTGATACCCGCGGCCTCAGCCCGGGCCTTGAATTCTTCATAGAGCTCCGGCAGCCGGGGCAGGGCCGCGTCCTTGCCGGCAGCGATCTCCCGGGTCAGACCCGGCACATCCACCCCGGCCAGAAGGCGGCCCTGGGCCTCCTTGTAGGCCGCGGCAAAGTTGCCCATGGCCGTGCGCAGAAACTGGTTATTCAGGGCCTTTTTCAGGCGTTTTTTATACTCTTTGAGGTCTTGGGCGGTATTGATCATGGTCTTCAATCCTTCATGAGCAGCAGGTGCAGCTCCAGGGGGCCGTGCACCCCCAGGGTGAGCACCCGCTCGATGTCCGCGGTGCGGGAGGCGCCGGTGATAAAGGCGGCATAGCGGGGGGGAGACTGGGCCAGGCGGTGCAGTTCCGCCTCCAGGTCGGTGGAGGTGGCCCGCAGGCGGGACAGGGGCAGGACCGCGATATGGGTGGCGCACAGCATGGTGGCCAGGCGCAGATCCTCGGAGCTGGAGTCCAGGACCATGGTGCCGGTGTCGGCAATGCCCCAATCGGCCCGGGTAAAACCGGTGTGCAGGCGCTCCGCCTGGTCCCTCAGGTTTTCCGTCAGGACCTCGATTTTGGCCTGACCACATTGATCCTGCAACAGGGAAAGGACCTCAGGGTCCCAGCCCGGCGCGGCGATGGCCGCGCCGCCCTGGCTGCCGGTAATCTCTACCGCGTAGCGGCAGGCCTCTGCCAGATCGCGGACTTCCCGGACCACGACCTGCACGGCCTCGGCCTTTTCTCGAAAAAGTTGGGCAAGGTTAGGTGCATCCATATGTGCCTCCGGTGATGGAGCCTGGTAGCGGCCGGGGGGCCCGGCCGGTCTGGCGGCTCGGGACTAGCCAGCCGCGCTATTTAATTGGTCTTACCTATTGACTTATACTAAAAAGTGGCCAACCTTTTGTCAAGAAAAAATTTCAGCCAGGCAACCAGGGGCTTGACTAGAAAGCTGAACGCGCCCTCGAACGCCAGAGCTGCAAATGGAGCCGATCCGCAAAAAGCCCTGGCTTTGTCCACGTTTTTCCCTCATAATGAAAAAGGATAAGCCAGGGCTGCGAAAGGAATTTGACTTTCTCCGGTCCGGGTTTTAAGGAACGACTTCCAGGGAGCTGCCACCATGGTTGAACTCAAGCCCATCAAGGTAAAACGGGCTTCTGACCAGATCTTTGAGCAACTCCGGGACCTGATCTTCCGGGGCGAACTCAAACCCGGGGAACAACTGGTGCCGGAACGGGAACTGGCCCAGGCCTTTGGGGTGAGCCGCCCCACCGTGCGGGAGGCCCTCAACCGGCTGGTGACCGTGGGCCTGGTGGAACATCGCCAGGGCCAGGGGACCTTCGTGCGCTCCCACGAGGCCACCCGGGAGCACAATCCCCTGGCAGCCATCATCGACCGCCAGGAGACTTCCCTCGAAGACCTGCTGGAAGTGAGGATGGGCCTGGAGGCTCAATCGGCCTTGCTGGCCGCGGCGCGGGCCACCCCGGAAGACATTCAAAGGCTGGAAGAAATCTTGGCGGCCATGGAAGAAGAGTATGTGGAAGGGCGTCTGGGCATCGAAGAAGACGTGGCCTTCCATATGGGCCTGGCTTACGCCACTAAAAACCCGGTCCAGGTCTATATCATGCGCAGCTTCCACGACCTGCTCCACTTCGGCATCGAAGAGAATCTCCGGCACCTCTGGGAGGACCCCGCCAATTTGCCCATCATCCAGCAACAGCACCGGCGGATCTTTCAGGCCATTAAAGATCATGACCCGGAGGCCGCGTATGAAGCCATGGAGACCCACATCACCTTTGTCCTGGAATATGTGCGGGAGCACCGTCTGCAGGCCCAGGCCCGGTTGACTCAGAAAGCCTGAAGCGCAGCCGCCTCATCGACTTTAGGGCCGAGGCCTCCAATCCCATGAATCACGGCTCTTCCTGCCCCAGGCCCTTACCCAAGATAATCTCCCCCGGATCGAGGGAATATTCAGGCCA
The DNA here is from genome assembly GCA_021817645.1 of Deltaproteobacteria bacterium. GTDB lineage: Bacteria > Desulfobacterota > Desulfobaccia > Desulfobaccales > 0-14-0-80-60-11 > SURF-52. The sequence continues at coordinate 17,650 of JAKAGH010000013.1, read as the reverse complement.
AATAATTATTGGTAATACCTATTGACAATCCGGTCCCGGCCGGGGTAAGGTGAAGGTAATCAGCAACCCTGGGGAGTGGCAATATGAGCAATCAAGCCCTGGTGCAAGAGTTCCAGCGGATTCTCGGAAAGGAACAGGTCTTCCTGGAAGAGACGGACCGGGCCACCTATGCCTATGACGCCGCGGTCCTGGAACCGGTCCTGCCGGCCCTGGTGCTGCAGCCCCGCTCAACCGATGAATTGGGCCAGGTGGTGCGGCTCTGCCACGAAAACAGCCTGCCGCTGACCGTGCGCGGGGCCGGCACCAACCTGAGCGGCGGCAGCATTCCCGGCCGGGGCGGTGCGGTGGTCCTGACCACGGCCCTGAATCAAATCCTGGAAATCAACGAGGCCGACCTCTATGCCGTGGTGCAGCCGGGGGTGGTCACCGCCAGGCTGGCCGCGGCCGTGGAGGCCAGAGGCCTCTTTTATCCCCCGGACCCGGGGTCCATGGCCGTCTCCACCCTGGGAGGCAACGTCGCCGAAAACGCCGGGGGCTTGCGGGGGCTTAAGTACGGGGTCACCCGGGACTACGTCATGAGCCTCACCTTTTGGGCCGCGTCCGGCGAGACCGTGAAAACCGGCTCCCGCACCGTCAAATGCGTCAGCGGCTACAACCTGGCCGCCCTGCTGGTGGGCTCCGAGGGCACCCTGGGGGTCATCTCCGAGATCATCTTGAAGCTCATTCCCCTGCCCGCGGACCGCCGGGCCATGATGGCCACCTTCAGCAAAATGAGTAAGGCCTCGGAGACCGTGGCCACCATCATCGCCCAACGCATCGTGCCCGCCACCCTGGAGCTTTTGGACAACTTCACCATCCGCGCCGTGGAAGATTACAGCCACGCGGGCCTGCCGGTGGATGCCGGGGCCCTGCTCCTCATCGAGGTGGACGGCCACCCCGCGGTGGTGGCCGAAGACGCGGACAAGGTGGAATCTATCTGCCGGCAGCTGGGGGCCACCCAGATCCACGTGGCCCGGGACCTGGCGGAACGGGACCGGGTCTGGTCCGCCCGGCGCAGCGCCCTGCCCGCCCTGGCGAAGCTGAAGCCCACCTGCGTCCTGGAAGACGCCACTGTGCCCCGGAGCCAGATTCCCGCCATGATCCAGGCCCTGGAAGCCATCAGCCGCAAGTATAATTTGCCCATCGGCACCTTCGGCCACGCCGGGGACGGCAACCTGCACCCCACCATCCTCACCGACCGGCGCAATAAAGAGGAATGGGCCCGGGTGGAGGCCGCGGTGGACGCCATTTTCGAGGAGGCCCTGAAATTAGGGGGCACCCTGTCCGGGGAACACGGCATCGGCACCGCCAAATCACGCTTTCTGGAAAAAGAGTTCGGGACGGGCACTATTCTCTTTTCCAAAAAAATAAAAGCCGCGGTTGATCCCCATAACATTCTTAATCCTGGTAAAATTATAGGATGCTGAACCAAGAAGCCATAACCAAACTCCTGGCGAAACTGGAGAATCGTCTCGAAAACTCCCTGCAGTGCCGCTCCCACCTGGACGGGATCACGGCGGCCCTGGAATTCACCGTGGCGGAAGCCCAAAGAGTGCAGGCCCGGTTGGCGGAGGCGGAACGCCGGGGGAAAACTGGCGCGGCCCGGGCCTTCGCGCTGCGCGGCGCTATCCAAACCGCCATGCCTTGGGAGAAGATTCATGTCTAGGGGAAGCTGTCAGCTTGCAGCGGTCAGCTTTCGGCTATTATCAATTTGTGATGGGGAACGCCATGCTCGCCAAGCTTAGCTTGGCAACCAATTCCGTTCCCAAGTGCAACTTGGGAACGAGGTTTTTACTGCTCACTGCTTACTGCTCACCGCTCACTATAGGAAAGAAACGATGCCCAGTATCCGGGCGCTAGCCAAATTGATCAAAGAATTAGAAGACCAGCTTGTGGTCTGCATGCGCTGCGGCCTGTGCCAGGCGGTCTGCCCGCTGTTTGCCGAAACCGGCCGGGAAGCCGACGTGGCCCGGGGCAAACTGGCCCTGTTGGATGGGTTGGCCAAGGAAATTTTTGCCAACCCCCGGGGGGTGCAGGACCGGTTGGCCCGCTGCCTGCTTTGCGGCTCCTGCGCGGCCAACTGCCCCAGCGGGGTCAAGGTCCTGGATATCTTCATCAAGGCCCGGGCCATTCTCTCCGGCTACCTGGGGCTCTCCCCGGTCAAAAAGGCCGTTTTCCGGGGCCTGTTGAGCAAACCCGCGTTCTTCAACCGCATCCTGGCCTGGGGGTCCAAGTTTCAAGGGATTTTTGTCCGGCCCGTAGACGACCTCCTGGGGTCCTCCTGCTCCCGCTTTCTCTCGCCCCTGCTGCAGCAGCGCCATTTTAAACCCCTGGCCCCGACGCCGTTGCACCGACAGGTCCCAGCCCTGAACACCGCTCCCGGCGCCGCAGGTCTGAAGGTCGCTTTTTTTGCGGGCTGCCTCATCGACAAGATCTTCCCGGATGTGGGCGCGGCGGTCTTGAAAAGCCTGGAGCATCACGGCGTCGGCGTCTTTCTGCCGCCGGACCAGGGGTGCTGCGGCATCCCCGCCCTATCCGCGGGCGACACCGCCACTTTCGATAAACTGGTGCGGCATAACCTGGCCCTCTTCAGCAGCGAGCCCTTTGATTACCTGGTCACCGCCTGCGCGACCTGCACTGCCACCGTCAAAAAGATGTGGCCGTTGATGGCCCTGGAGTATGGGCCGCAGGAAAAAGCCCAAATCGAGGCGCTACAGGCCAGGGTGCTGGATATCAGCCAATTTCTGGTGGAAAAGGTGGGGCTGGCCGCGGGAAGTTTTGCCGGAAAAGAGAAGCTGGCGATTACTTACCACGACCCCTGCCACCTGAAGAAATCCCTGGGGGTGGCAGCCCAGCCCCGGGCCCTGATTCGGGCCCATCCCGGCTACGAGTTAAAAGAAATGTCCGAGGCGGATTGGTGCTGCGGCTGCGGCGGCAGTTTCAACCTGCAGCATTACGAAATCTCCGCGGCCATCGGCCGGCGCAAACGGGAAAACATCGTCAAATCGCAAGCCGCGGTGGTGGCCACCGGCTGCCCCGCGTGCATGCTGCAGATCACCGATATGCTCTCCCAGGCCGGGGACCGCATCCGGGTGAAACACGCGGTGGAAATCTACGCGGAAGACCTGTAGGGGGGCACCCGTGTGTGCCCCCTGGAGGTTCGCAAAAACACCATCCCTCGTTCCCTAAAAATCAATACGATCATTGAATTAACGTAGTGGCATTTGCAGCCACTAGGGCGGACACATGGGTCCGCCCCTACTTCAAGAGCACATCCGGGCAATGGCCGCCTTGATCTGACAGGCCCGCCAGCCGAAATCGGTGAGGCAGGCGACACCTTCGTGAATAAATTCCGCATCATAAGGGTCCCGCAACAGGTCCACCACCAGATCTTTAGTGGCCTCCTGGAGCGCGTCCAGCAGTTTCTTATCGGCAGGATAGAGATGGGCATCATAGCAAAAAAGGATGGTCAGGTCCGACTTTTGGGCCAGGCGCACCGCGTCTTGAATCTCGGCCGCGGCGGGGTCGATGGCGACAATTTGAATTTCCGGATTAAGGTCAAATTTCTGAAACTCCCGGCGCACGAATTCCTTTTCCTGTAGGACTTCCTTCTCAATCATGATCTTGGTGTCGAGCCGGGAAAATTGGGGGAAGATCACGGCAAGGCTTTTTTTTCCGGGCTTCAGCGGCAATAATTTTCTTTTATCTTGAAGAACCTGGACGGATTCCCGGCAGATTCTGGCGGCCAAAATGGGGCCTTCTGGTTCCGCTGCGGGTTCCCCTCCGGCAAATCGTTTTTCCCGTTTTAATTTCAATCGGTTAATCCGGGCGACGCTTTCCTCCAGTTCCCGCAGAGGTAGTCTCTGGCTTTTATAGGCCTCCAGAAGCGCACCAAAAACCTCTTTCTGGGCCTCGAGGTCATGACACACCAGCAGCAAATCATGCCCCGCCTGGGTCGCCAAAACCCCGGCTTCGCCTATAGGGCAGATGGCTTTGATCGCGCCCATTTCCAGGTCGTCGCTGGCAATGACCCCCTGGAAGTTGAGCTCTTTCCGGAGATAATCGTAAATAATCCTCCGGGAAAAAGTGGCGATCCTGTGAGGCCCGGGATCGAGTTGGGGGTAGTAGGGATGCGACGACATCACCAGATCAACTCCAGCCTCAATGGCTTTTATAAAAGGCTGGAGATGCACCGCCTCCATCTCTTCCCAGGTGGAGGGGATGACCGGCAATCCCAGGTGGGCGTCCACGGGGGCATGGCCCTTGCCGGGAAAATGCTTGGCGCAGGCGGAAAGTCCGTGCTGTTGCATGGCGGTGATGCGGGCCGCGCCCATTTCCGCCACCACCCGCCAATCCTCGCCGTAAGAGCGAATGCCGATATTGGGGCTGTAAACCGCGGTCAAAACATCGAGCACCGGCCCCAGGTTCACATCCAGCCCCAGCCGGCGCAGCTCTTGGGCCTCGATCTCCCCCTGCCGCCTGGCGTATTCGATCTTGCCGGCGGTCCCCACGGCCAGATTGTCCGGGAACACGGTGATGCCCTCCCGGAACATGATGACCCGCCCGCCCTCATGGTCGGCCATCACCAGGAGCCTTCGGCCCAGAGCCTCTTCCAGATCGCTGATCAGTTTTTTGACCTGTTGGGGAGACTCAAAATTGATGCGGTAGAGAATCAGCCCGCCTGCGTGCAACTCCTGAAAATGACGGACTATCTCCGGGGTGATCGTGGTGCCGGGAATGCCGATGACTAATCGTTCGCCTACAAGTTCTGCGAGTTCTATCATAATAATTTTGCGTCTTTCTTTGCGCCTTTGCGTCTTGGCGTGAGGTCTATCTTCAGAATTCAGGCAACCGTCCCCTGCAAATACGCCTGTCTCCTGGCTTCGGGCAGCCTTTCGATGGCATAGCGGAGCATGGTCCGGGGCATCCGCCGGTAATGTTTTTGTAAAAAGGCTTCCGCCACCGCGGTCTCCCGCTTTTGCACCTCCCGCAGCATCCAGCCCACGGCCTTGTGGATCAGGTCTTCCGGGTCGGTCAACAGGAGGCGGGCGATTCTTAAAGTATCATCAAAGTGGTTCTGCTTGATGAAGTAAAAGGTGGCGATGATGGCGATGCGCCGCTCCCACAAATCCCCGGAAGCGGCCAGCCGGGTCAGGGTGTCCTTTGGTCGGTCTACCAAATATTGACCTACCAGTTGGGGCGCGGAGGCATCCACCAGGTCCCAGTTATTGACGCAGCGGGTGTGTTCCAGGTAGTAGCGGTGGATCTTATCCCTGGCGGCCTGGCCGCCCCGGTCATAATGGCGGATCAAGAGCAGCAAAGCCAGCAGCCGGTCTTCGTGAAACGCGGACTGGAGCAAACGCCCCGCTTCAGCCAGGGCAACGTCTTGATATTTCCGGGCCAGCCCTCTCAAGACCGGGACGCGGATGCCCCGGAAGCGGTCACCCGCGCCATATTCGCCCGGCCCGGTCTTGAAAAACCGTTGCAGATTCGCCGCCCGGGAGGCGTCGGCCAGGCTGGCCAATTCTCTTTGGATTTCCGCGATCACCATGCTGTAATTCATTTTCTCCTGAGAGCCTCTTCCAAAACATGTTTCGGGCTGCTGCCGATAAGTTATAAACAAACAAAGGTGGGAATAAGGGTTCTTAAACTCCCCATTTTTCTAAGAGGGGGATTTAGGGGGATTATCGGGCGCTACATAATCCCCCCTCCCCCCTTTAAAAAAGGGGGGAGAATTGTTCCCCGAGTTGAACCTTCCTGGCCGATCTGACGAAGTCATCAGCAGGTCCTGCAGTGCTCCAGTTTAACCATGCAAAAATTTCTCGGATACGATAGCCTTGTCCCCGATGGAAATGCAAACCTTTTTCGCCCACGGCAGCAGTCTCACCTGGCAGGATTATGCCATCCTGCTGCTGCTGCTCCTTTTCATGATTTTTGTGGGCCTTTACTGCGGCCGGGAAGAAAAATCCACCGCCGACTTTTTCCTGGGGGAGAGGAAAATCCCCTGGTGGGCGGCCTGCCTGTCGTTTGTGGCCACGGAGATCAGCGCGGTCACTCTGATTTCGGTGCCCGCCATCGCCTATATGGAAAACTGGGAATATGCCCAGTTTTTTATCGGCTCTTTCCTGGCCCGCCTCGCCATCGCCTTTCTTTTTATCCCGGCTTTTTACCGCTATAACTGCACTTCCATTTATGAATTTTTAGGACACCGGTTCGGGCCGGCAACCCAAATCGCGGGCTCCATCCTCTTTTTCATCACCCGTCTCCTGGCTTCCGGGGTCCGGCTGCTGGTGGCCTGCCTGGCGGTGAGCGTCTTGATCGGCTGGCCCCTCCTGCCGACTATCCTCCTTTTTTCGGTCATCTGCATCCTCTATATCGCCTGGGGGGGAATCAAGGCGGTGGTGTGGACCAATGTGGTGCAGGCCCTGACCTTCACCCTGGCCGGAGTGGTGGCCATCGCTTTCCTGCTCACCCAGATCGACGGCGGGGCCGCGGCCGTCTTCGCCATTGCCGGCAACGCGGGCAAACTGCAAATCTTCAACTGGGGCCCGTCTCCCGCGGCAGCCGGCTGGCCGGCCTTCCTGCAGAGCCTGTTCACCGACCCCAATCTTTTAGTGCTGGCGACTCTAAACGGGTTTTTTGGCTCCATGGCCGCGTTCGGCACCGATCAGGAGACCATGCAGCGGCTGCTGACCGTGGAAACCCGCAAAGAAAGCCAGAAAACCATGCTGCTGACCCCCATCGGCAGTTTTCTGGTGATGATGATCTTCCTCACTGTCGGCGCTTGCCTCTATGCCTTTTATGCCCAGCATCCGGCCGCGCCTTTGCCGGCAAAACTAGACGAAATTTTTCCCCATTTTATCGGCCAGACCATGCCGCCTTTGATGCGGGGGCTGATGCTGGCCGCAATCGTCCTGGCGAGCATCGACTCGCCTCTGGGTTCCCTGACTTCCTCCTTTGTCACCGACATCTACCGGCCCGTGCTTTTTAAGTCAGGCACTGAACGCCACTATCTCTTAATTTCCCGAATCTGTGTGGTAATTTTCGGCATTATCCTGGCGCTCGTCGCTTACTTTTTCAGCCATTTCGAAAAATTCCTCTGGCTCGCTTTTAAAATCGGCGGGGTCACCTACGGGTCACTATTGGGCGTCTTTCTCCTGGGGCTCCTGACCCAAAGGCGGTGCAACCGGGCTAATGTCGTAGCCATGACCCTTTCCGCCCTGGGCATGCTGGTGTTGTTGATTCTTTCCGAGAAGCAGATCTTCCCTCTGGGTTGGACCTGGCTGTTGTTGCTGGGGACCTTTTTGACTTTTACGACCGGCTGGATTTTTGGCCAAGAAGGCGGGAGCCCCGCGTCAAGCTCCCGGTAGTTGGGCCGCCTTGGTTAGATTTGCTGATTGGCTTTGCCTAGGGGGCAATGGCGCAAATACAGACGGAAACCAGCCGAAACTGCGGCTGATTTCCCGATCTTCTTCTTAAATTTTCTCTTTTTTGCTCAAGCGAAGCGCGATAACCGTCAAGTCCCGGAACATCCGCAAGCGCCGCCGGTCTTCCTCGCTGATGGGCCGGGCCCCGTCAACCCGGTCCACGTAAAACGCGCCCAGCGGGATCTGCTCCACGTGCAGGGGGACCACCAGAAAAGTTTGACTGCGGCTGGCCTGCCAGAAATTCTCAGCCATCAGGGCGCGATCAGCGGCGCGCTTGTGGGGATTTACCAGACATTCCCGGCCCTCTTCCATGGCCAGGGCAAAGGCATTGCCATTGTCCTTGAGGGGCTGATGCAACAACGGCAGTAGTTCCTCGACTCCGTCTCCCAAGCCGAAACGCCCGGTGATCGAGGTGCGCTGCGGGTTGACCAACAGGAAAACGACCCGGTCAAAGCGGATGCCCCGGAAGATGCCCTCCAGAATCATTAACAGCACCTGATTGATGGGCGCCTGGGTCACCAGGGCCTGGTTGACTTCTTCCATCACCTGATAAAGGAACTGGAGCTTTTTCAGGTCCTCGGACTGGCTGTCAGCCGCTCTGGCCGCAGTTTCCGGAGACTTGGGCTCCGGGGACCCCGAGGGCTCCGAACTCTGGCCGGCCGGCCCTGGGCTGGGGCCACCCCGCTCCGGGCCGGGGGCAAACCGCTCCGGGCCCGGAGCCACCCTATCCGGGCCAGGGATGCCCTTAGACGCTCTGGGGACGGCCCTATCCGGGGTGTGGAGGACCGCCTCCAGACCTGGAGCAGCCGCGGCCTTGGCCTCCCGGACATCCTTCAGCCGGAGAGTCTCGGAGATATCCAATTGCCGGAGATCGATGCGCAGGACCGTGGTCATTTCATGAAGACGTTTCTTACTGGCGGTCAGTGACCGGACCAGGTTCTGCGGATTCAGCCCCAAGTTTTTGCAGACCTTCTCTTCTTTTTGCTGACGTTCTTCGTCCTCCAGATGAGGATCCAGTAGATTCTTGGAGAGATCAAAGGAACTCTTGATCAATTTCCGCAAGCGGCCTTCGGGACCGGCGCTGGAGGCACTGGCGCTGTGCAGATAAGACAGCTTCTTCACCATGCTGTCCGGTATATTCCAGTCCCGCAGAGTAGCCAGGCCCAACTCTTCCATGGTCACCTGGAGCACCTGCTGCGCCGCCTCGGATTTGGCCTCCCCTTTCTCCTTCCGGTCCAGAATCCGCCGGTAGAGTTCCGGCAAATAATAAGCCACGATCACTTCGCCGATGTTATACAGCAAGGCGGTAATAAAGACCTCTTCCGCCTTTAAATTCGGGGCGTCCTCGGTAAGTTCCTGGGCCTCGATGGCGGTAAGAAAAGCGAGTACGATTAATTCCTTGACCTGAGCCAGGGGCGCAGAGCTGTTGAAATGCTCGAAGAGGCGCAGCCCCACCGCCAGATCCCGGACGCGGTCGAAGCCCAGAACCATGACCGCATTGGACACAGTATGCACCTGGCGTTGATAGGTCTGGAAAAAGATGGAGTTGACGATTTTTAAAATCTGGGTGGTCAGGGAGAGGTCCCGGAGAATGATGGAAGAGACCGCGTTCACTGTCTTGTAAGGATTTTCCTGGATGGACAGCAGTTCCTGGATGTTGGCGGTAAAGGCCGGAAAAGATGGATCAGCTTGCATGGCCCGCTGCAAGGCGATAAAAGTCGGGGATGCATGATTATTGGTCATCTTCCGCCCCTCAGGTCAATTCTTTATCCGGTGCCGACACCCCGGGTAAAATAAAGCTACACCCTTTCGCCGCGGCCGCGGCGAGCCGCGGCTTCGAACCCTGGGGCCGCCGGCGCCAAAAGCATGAGAGCGGCAAGAATCCCTGCGCTTACCGGAAGCCGCCCCCCCTCAGAGGCGGCAAGCTGTGGCCGGGCCATGTTCCCCATGAGATGGTATAAACACTTAAACTCTTATCGAACCGATTTTAGTGAAACTGAAATATTAAGAGAGGAAATAGTGGCCCCAGCCGTTCCCCAGCGGGAAATGGGGACCGCGCCAAATGCGGGTCGGCATGAGGGCATGACCTTTTTCGCCCGGGCTTGCCGGCGCTACTCCTTCTTTCCGAGAAGCAGGTATTTAGCGAACCGGAGCAGGAACCAATTTCGGGGAAAATCGCGGGCGGGAAGGGCGGCTGGCCTCAGCAGACAACTTTGCTATTTCACTCATAAATTTTCGCATGTTTGCTCAAGCGGAGGGCGACAATCGACAGGTCCCGGAAAATCCGCAGCCGCTGCCGATCTTCTTCGCTGATGGGCTGAGCCGCATCCAGCCGGTCCACAAAGAAGGCGCCGATGGGGATCTGATCCACCAGGAGGGGCACTACCAAAAAGGTCTGGCTGCGGCTTACCTGCCAAAAATTGGCATCCATCAAAGAGCGATCCCGGGGATGCTGGTGGGGATTTAGCAGATATTCCCGGTTCTCGCCCATAGCCAGGGCAAAAACATTATCCTTGGCTTTGAGGGGGAGATGCAATACCGGCAGCAGTTCCTCCACCCCGACCCCTAAGCCGAAGCGGCCCGTGATCCAGGTGCGCTGCGGGTTAACCAGGAGGAAAATGACCCGGTCAAAGCGGATGCCCCGGAAGATGCCTTCCAAAACCATTAACAGCACCTGGTTGATGGGAGCTTGGGAGGCCAGAGACTGGTTTACTTCTGCCATCACTTCGTAAAGGAGCTGGAGCTTTTTCAGGTCCGCGGCCTGTTGGTCAACGGGACTGGCAGCCACCGGGGAGGCCTTGGCCTCCGGGGCCCCAGGCTTTTCCTGTATCCCTGGGCGTGACGCCGCGGCCTCGGCCTCCTGCTCGTCCCCGGAAAGGATGGCCTCCGAGAGATGCAGCTTCTGGAGGTCGATCCGCAGGATCTGGGTCATCTCGTAAAGACGCTTCTTACTGGCCGTCAGCGCTTGGGTCAAGTTTTGGCGATTTAATCCCAGGATGCGGCAAACCCGCTCTTCATGCCGGCGGCGTTCAGCCGGCGCGATTTGGGGGTCCAGAAAATTCTTGGAGAGGACGAAGGCGCCCTTGATCATCTTCCAGAACCGCGCCTCGGCATCCGAAGCGGAGCTGCCGTCAGTGTGCAGGAAAGAGAGCCTCTTCAACATACCGGCCGGGAAATTCCAATCCTTGAGAATCGCCAGCCCCACTTCCTCCATGGAGACCTGGAGCACATTCTGGGCAGCCGAAGTCCCGTCCCAGCCTTTGTCCCCGAGATCGATAATCTGCTGATATTCCCGGGGTAAATAATAGGCCACGATCAACTCGCCGATGTTGAATAGCAAAGCGGTGATAAAGACTTCTTCCGCCTTCAGATAAGGGTCATTCCGGGCCATCTCCTGGGCCTGAATGGCAGTGAGAAAAGAAAGCACGATTAATTGCTTGAGGTGAGAGAGATTGGATTTTCTAAAATTCTCGAACAGGCGCAGGCCCACGGCCAGATCCCGGAGGTGCTCGAAACCCAAGATCATCACCGCACTGGACACGGTATGCACCTGGCGGGCCTGGGTCTGGTAAAAGACGGAGTTGACGACTTTTAGGATTTGGGTGGTCAGGGACAGGTCTCGGAGAATGATGGCCGAGACCGCGTTCACGGTATTGTAAGGATTATCCTGGATGGCCAGCAATTCCTGGACGTTGGCGGTAAAAGCCGGGAAAGTGGGACTGGTGTTAATAGTCCACTGAATCGCGCTCAAGCGCGAGGGATCGGGACTGGTAGCCAATTATTTTCTACGCGCTCAATTTCTTTTCTCGTTAACGATTACCCTGGCGATGGAGAAGACTCCTCTTTTTTTCCAGGGATGACACCCCAGTTAATTGCCCAGGTTTTAAACTCTTATCGAATCGATTGGTTAGAAACTGAAATATCCAGGACGGAGGAGGAGAAATCACCCCCCCCACTCCCCGGATACTCTGCTCCCAGTTCATTTCCCTGCCAGTTTCTCCCGCAGCCGGGTCACCCAGCGGGGCTCCGGCGGCGGCATCCGCACCTGCATCTCCAGCAGCCTGCCTTTGAGCAGGGAAATTTCTCCTTTTAAGGCCTTGACCTCGGCCTCCAGCACGGCCAGGCGCTTTTTGACTTCCGGGGCGGGCTCTTCCGGGGGCCGGCCGGCCTGGGGGCCGGCTCCGGGGAAGACCGCGTCCAGAGGGGTTTCCGCCATTACCGCGTCCAAGGGGTTTTCCCCGATGGTTGGGCGTTTTGCCATGTCACCGTCTCCCTTCTTGCTTGATCACTTCCGCGGCCAGGGCCCGGTAATCCACCGCGCCTGCGCTTCGGGAGTCGTATTGGGTGATGGGTTGGCCGAAGGAGGGGCATTCGGCCAGCCTGACGTTTTCCCGGATCAAGGTTTTATACACCAGATTGCCGGATCGTTCCCGGAGCCGCTCCACCACCTCCCTGGCGTGGCGGGTGCGGCCGTCCACCCGGCAGGCCAGGATGCCGCAGACCACCAACCCCGGGTTGAGGCGTTGCTGCACTACTTCCACGGTATGGAGCAACTGGGCCAGGCCGCTCAGGGCCATGACGTGGGCCTCCACCGGCACCAGCAATTCTTTGGCCGCAGCCAGGGCGTTGACCGTGAGGATGCCCAGGGTGGGGGGACAGTCCATGAGAACATAGTCCCAACGGTCCGGGGGCAGGCCCTCCAGGTGGTGGCGCAGGATGGTTTCCGCGCCCAATTCCCCGGCCAGGATCTTCTCCACCCCCACCAGCCAGGCGGAGGAGGGCACCAGGTCCACGCCCGGGGCTCCGGTGGGCTGGATGAAATCCAGCAGCTGCCCACCATCCACAAACAGGCCCAAAACGCCCTTGCCGGCATTCTTGACCCCATACCAGGCAGTGGCCGAATGCTGGGGATCCAGGTCCAGGAGCAAGACCCGGCGCTTTTTTTCTCCCAGGGCCGCGGCCAGATTGACGCTGGTGGTGGTCTTGCCGCTCCCCCCCTTCTGGTTGGCTATGGCCAAAGTCCGCATTTAAACCCTCCCCCCAAGGATAGGATTTCCCATAAAAAAAGCCCGGGCGGGACCTCGGCTAACGCCGCCGGGGCCGCTCAGGCTATGGATTGTCGGGGAACACGGTCTCAAGGCCTGGGGCCTCCCGGTTCTGGTTTCACCTGTTCCACCATGCCACAGCCGCGGGGGGATGTCAATCTTCCGGCGGATCTCGTTTATCAGGGCCGGGCCTGGAACTCCAGCACCGTCAGGGAATGGGGTTTAAAAGTAAAGGGGAATTCCGGGGCGGCGTAGTCTAAGGCCCCGGCCAGGGGGGTGACTGCCGGGGGGGTATCTTCATTATGAGCGCCCGCGCTTCTGCCGTCCAGAGTGTAAACCGCAGCCCGGGCCTGGGGGGTGAAGCCCTGCAAGCGGATAGAAGCCTGGATGGGGGCATCCAGGGACCGGTTGATGACTATCAAGGTGAGGCGGCTGCGGTCCGGGGACCGGGAGGCCAGGGCCGCGAGCAGGGGAATATTAGACCGGGGTTTGACGTTTCCCATCAAAGGCGTGGCAAAGACGGGAGCCGTGACCTGGGTCTTGAGAATCTGAGATTGCACATTTTTTACTAGGAGTTCCTGGGCGTAATACTGGGGTCGCAGGGTGCGCTTTCCCGTGTTCCAGCTATAGTTGATCGCCGCAGTTTGGTTGTTGCCATGCAGATTCCAGGCAGCGGCCAGGATGACTCCCAGGTCCCCGCCTTCCCGGATCAGGTGCATCAGCAGGTCGGCGTCATATAGGGCCCCGGCTAGATTGGAGTAATCCCGGGCATCCTTGGAAGCCACGGGCCAGATGCCGTATTCCGTGATGGCCAGCCCCACCTGCTTGCCTGGCGGAACCGAGGCATTGATGAGGGACCTGATCTCCCGCAGGTTGATCAGGGCCTGCTCGCTGCCCGCCATCACCGCGGTGAACCACGCCCGGCTGCTGTATACCGCCTTATCCTTGCCGGCCCCAGGGTAATAGGGGTGCAGGATATAGAAATCCAAGACGTTCCCGGCGGTCTTGAGGACTGTGGGATTCCATTCCTTCACCCGGTCCGCGTCCCCTTTGCCCCGGGGAAAATTAAGGCCCACCGCGCCCACCTTGACGGCCGGGTCCACCTCTTTCATGGCTTGGGCAAAGGCCGGCAGATCGGCGGCATACCTGGCTGCATCGGTAAAACCGGTTTCCGTTTTGTCGGAAACCTCGTTGCCCACCTCCCAATAGCGGACCTGCCCAGGCTCCGGGTAACCCATGGCCGCGCGGCGGCCGGCCCAATAACCCACCGTCCGCCAGTCCCGGCCGTCCTCATCCTGCCCCAGAGGCCGGGAGTCGCCGGGGTTGCCGTTCACGTAAGCCACCAGGGCTGCGGCCCGTTTCACCCGCTGACCCAGGGAGGCGCTGGTGGACGGCCGGCCCTCCTGATCCAGGCCGGTGCCGTAATTGACCGTGATAATGGCCTGGGCGCCCAGGGACTTGATGGACTTCAGGAATTCCAGGATGCCGAAAGTATGGCTGAACCAGTCAGGCTGCCCTGATCTTCTTTCCAGGCGCACTGTGGCTCCCGCGGGATACGGCTTCTTCAGGCCGATAACGCCCACCAGGCGGTTTCCTTCCGCCTTGAGGAAATGAATGGGATCGCCCCAAGAACCTGAACCAGCCGCCAGGATGCGGGCCTCTGAGATATCATCCCAGGCCGGAGAGCCGTCCAGGGGGATGGTGGTGGCGCCCGGAGACACCGGCGCCGTGGTCCGGTATCCCAGGCCGTCCTCCCAAAAATATTGATCTGCGACGCTGCCTCCGGGGAACCGGATAATGGTCGGAGCCAGGTTTTTCACCAGCTTCACCCCCTCCGGGTCCAGGGCGTTAATGCCGGCGTTCCACAGGCCGTTGCCGGCGCTGAGGAGATTTTGCCCGAAGAGCAGGGGATTCAGGACTGCCACCGGCGTCCCGGCCTCCACCACGATGGTGGCGGTTTTTTCGGCAGTATCCTGGGCTGCGGCCTGGCCGCTGCCAGTCGTACCCATTGGCACTAGCAGGAATAATAAAAGCAGATAAAGCAGGCGGCGGCGGTAAAGCCGCTGGTTGAAACCGGGGGCAAGCATGAGCTTTTCCAAACTTTTTCACCTTCTGGCTGCTGAGAACGTCGGGTTTCAAGGGGCCTGGAGCCGACGCCCCGGCTCCGCCTAGGTTCCCGATTACCCGCCGCCGCGGTACTCTTCCCGGGCTTGCTCCAAAACCTTGGCGATCCGGGAGGTTTGCAGATCCCAGGTCCAGTTTCGTTCCATGGTCTTCCGGGCAGTCTCCCCCAACTGCGCGCGCAGTTCCGGGCGGCTGATCAACTCCTGAAGTTTTTGCCGCATGGTTTCCTGGTCACCCGGCTCATAGAGCATACCGTTGTAACCGTCGGCCACTACCTCTTTGATCTGGCCCAGGGCCGGAAAGATGGTGGGCTTGCCCGCGGCCATATATTCCAGCAGTTTCATGGAGGACCCATAAAACAAGTAGTCTTCCCGGTAGGGGCTGATGACGATATCCATGAGACTGAGGTGGGCCGGGACCTGGGCATGGGGCAGGGCGCCGGTGAAGAGAAAACGGTCCTGGAGCCCGGCCTGCGCGGCCTCCTGGCGCAGCTGGGGCGACGCCGTCCCCTCCCCCACGAATAAAAAGACCAGTGGCGGGCAGGCCCGGCACAGGTCCCCGGCCAGGGCCACAAATTGGGGCACATCGCCGAAGTACTCAAAGTTGCCGATGTAGCCCACCACCAGCCGTCCCTTTAAACCCAGCCGGGTTTGCAGCTCCGGATCAGGGGGCTGCGCCCTGAAGGCCAGGGGGTCCACGCCGTTGGGAATGACGTGGATTTTGCCGGCCGGGACGTTATACCGCATTAAATAACCCTTGAGGATCTCTGAAATGGTGATGACCCGCTGCGCGGCCCGGACGTTCAATCCTTCCACGCCCCGGGACAGAGCGGGGTAGCTGTAATAGACCTGGCTGAAAAACAGGGAATATTCATATTCCACCGGGCCGTCACAGAACAGGACGAAGGGCAGCCGCCGGCTGCGGGCCGCCCACAGCGCCGAGAAGATGCCATAGGAACTGACGGCCAAGACCACGTCGGGCCGGAACGCGTCCAGCAGCCGCTGTTCCTCCCGGACCTGGGAAAAATTGCGCAGCAAGAGGCGGGGCAGATGACCGTAGCGCCGCGCCCAGCCGATCTTTTTAAAGCCCAAGTACTGCCGGTTCTCCCCAGGCGGTTTGGCGCGGCGGAATTGCAGGTCCACCTGGTGTCCCCATCGACCCAGGCCCGCGGCAATGGCCCGGATTTGGTTGGCCGCGCCCCGGGTCATACCTTCGATGTCATAGTGGTAGTTGAAGTAAGAAATTCTCATGTTCGGCAAAAGCGGGGCAGCCTAGTCGGTCTTCCGGTTGCTCCTGGCCTCCACTACTCTGGTGAAAATTGCCTCCAGCCTCTGGGCGTTTTTATCGGCCCCGAATTCCTGGATCACATAATTCCGCCCGGACTGAGCCAATTGCCTGGCCCAATCTTCATCTTTAAGGACGCGGGTTATGGCCGCAGCCAATCCCCGGGGGTCCTCCGGCTCCACCAGCAGGCCGGTTTCCCCGTCCTGGATCAACTCGGGAATCCCGCCCAGGCGGGTGGAAATCACCGGCAGGCCCATGGCCATGGACTCCATCAAGACATAAGGTATGCAGTCATGGTTATTAAACCAGCGGGGGTCCCGGCTGTAACAACAGGGCAGGGACATCAAATCCGCCTCTCGGTAAGCGGCCTTGACTTCCGGAGGCTGGCGTTTTCCCACCAGAAAGACCCGGTCCTGGAGCTGCAATTGGGCGATCAATTTTTCCAAATCCTCCAGGTCCGGACCGTCGCCGATAATCCGGCAGTGCAGCGGCACGCCCTGGTCCCGCAGGATGCCACAAGCCTGGATCAAAGTGGGCAGGCCCTTGGTATCGGTTAAGCGGGCCACTGAGACTAACAGGGGGGGATCATTTCTGGGGTGCGGCTGGGGGACATACGACTCGGGGTCGATGCCGCAGCGCACCACGTCAATCTTCACGTTTGCCGCTTCCGGATAGCGGCGGGGCAACATGTCGAGGTAGTAGCGGCTGACACTGACCACCGCGGCAGCCGCAGTCAGCTTTTCCGGGAACAACAGGTTGTCCAGGTAGGTGTCATAATACGAATGGAGGGTGAAGCTGAAGGAGATGCCCGCCAGCCTGGCCGCCATCATGGCCACCGTGGCCGGCACATTGGCCATATGCCCGTGTACGTGGCCGATCTGCAATGACCGCAGACGCCAGGCAGTATAGGGAGAAATGGCGAAGTATTGCCAACGGCGCCAGGCGTGCCCCTGGTGCCCGGGATCCCGCAGGACATAATCTCGCAGGCAGCCCCAATAACGGGCGGGAAAGAATAGGGCGAAGTAGAGATGGGCTAACCAGAAAATCGGCAGCAACGGCCGGACCAGCACCTCCACTTCCTGCACCAGTTTCGGGATCTCCGGGTTGTCAATTGCTTCCGGGGGATGGATGCTGAAGGCCCGGACATCCAGCCCCCGGCGGCGCAGAGCCGCCATCTCCCGGACCACGAAGGTTTCAGAGAGGCAGGGCAGAATGCGGCCCAGGTAAGCAAGGCGCATAGATAGTTTCCTTAAATATTGGTCCAGGCAGCAGTTAAAGTTTTCTTAATATATCCGCTGATTTTTTAATGCACCGGTCTATTATGGGAAATCGTCTTATTCCCAGCTTTTCAAAAAGATAGTGGGTAACTGCTACCAAAATTCCACAAAAATATAGGCTAGTGCTAACCATATCTTTATGTGCAGTTTTTATGAGGATATCATTGATCATGGTCCTTTCTAAATTAGTGCATGTCAGGTTTTCCTTCCTGGTAATATAGCAACCTAAAACTTCTTTCATAGCATAAAGTTTTATATAGGGTGACATTCTAATCCACAAATCATAGTCTTCTGAACAAACATATTTGCTATTAAATAATCCTCCTTTTATAAGTATTTCTTTTTTGCAAGTTATCGCTGAAGTGGCAAAAATATTCATCTTAAACAATTGGTCAATTAGCGGAATATTAGGATGATATTTGGCTTGATGATCGAACAGGCCTACCTGGCCATC
>JAKAGH010000012.1 GCA_021817645.1 Deltaproteobacteria bacterium | reverse complement strand
CCTACATTTTTAATAATTTATGGATGGGACCTAGTATGACGTCCCAGAAAGGTTACAAAATATCACCTATGGATATGCCAAAATTATTCCCTCTCCCCTCGGGGGAGAGGGTTAGGGTGAGGGGGGCGACTTTGGCTAAAATAACTGTAATCAGCCAAAAGACGCCACCCTCACCCCAACCCTCCCCCCTCGAAGGGGGAGGGAGAAAGACCGGGCAAGTTATGTAAGATATTTATGGGACATGACACAATGCCCATGAACGGCTCCTTGCAGACCGTTTCCCCCCGCGGGATGGGAGCGCGGGGTTTTTATTTCAGGCCACTTTCTTCAGACTCGCTTCCAGGGCTTGCAGCAGCTTATCCGGCGCCGTGGGCCGCAAGCGCCTGGGGCGCAAAAGCGCAATCTTTTCTCCCCGCGCCTTTTTCTCCAGCAAATTTTGCAGCTTCTGCTGATGTTCGTTGGTGAATTTCTCCGGCTCAAAAGGTACGGTCAACTGATTGATCAGATCGCTGCCGATTTTCAGTTCTTTTTCAGATAAAGAAAATTTCTGCAGATCAAGGGAGGTCACCGGAATCACTTCGTCCGCATAACGCAAAGTGATGAGGTGGAGGAACTTCCCCCGAGCCTGCAAGGCCCCGAAATAGGAGCGCTTGCGCATGGTCCAGGTGCAGATGCCCGCCGCTGCCATTTCCGTCAACGCCCCGACCAGGGCGTTGTATCCCTTTACCGAGGCATCAGGCTCCAGATAGTACTCCCTTTCCAGGAAGATGGGATCGATCTGGGCGGTTTGGACGAATTCGTGGACTTCGATCATCCGGCTGCTTTCGGGGTCGGCTGCCTCTAACTCCCCGGGATCGACGAGGATATATTTCCCCTCCTCCAACTCAAAGCCTTTGACCTGTTCTTCCAGGGGTACGGGCACCTTTTCATGGGCGCAGATCATCTGCTGGTGCAGTTTCACCCGGTCCCGCTGGTGCAGCAGGTGAAATTGAATGCGATTTTCCCGGACTGCGGGATGCAGATTCACGGGCACCAGCGTTTCCCGAAAATGGATCGTCCCTTTCCAGATGGTCCTGCCCGCCACGGAAAATCCTCCCTGGCCCTTTAAGAGCAGCCGGTGGTTTGTCTTTTTATGGAGAAGATAAGTATTGCCCGAAATCACTGTCAAGGGCGGGGGTAGGGGCCTGGCTCTTGGACGCAAGGCGAACGTCGGTTGATTATCAGGGATGGGGAGAGTAAGTAGCAGAAGCTGTGGGTTTTTCTGTTTTGGCCTGATCTTTTAGCGGCAGGTTGGGTACGGTTTTCCACCAGCCGCCGCCCAGGGCCACGAACAACGCGGCCGTGTCCTGCAGCCGCAGGGCTTGGGCCTGAATGTAGCCCAACCGGGCCTGCTGGTACTGGTTATCCGCGGTCAGCACTTGCAGGTAGTTGGCCAGCCCGGACTGATAATTGGCCTGAATCAGTTGCAGGGCCTGTTCGGCCGCGGCCAGAGCCGCACTCTGCGCCTTCAGGGTCTCGGCGTCGTGCTCCACCGCCCTGAGAGTGTCGGCCACCTGCTGGAAAGAGGTGACCACCACCTGGCGGTAATCGGCCAGGGAGGCGTTATAGGCCTCGATGGCGGCCTTGCGCTGGTGCCAGAGGGTGCCGCCCCGAAAGATGGGCTGGGCCACGGCGGCGCCGAGACTCCAAACATTGGCGGCAGTCCCCAGGAACTTGGTGATGGTGTCAGTGGTTTGCCCGTAAGAGGCGTTGAGGGTCAGGCTGGGAAACATATTGGCCGTGGCCACGCCGATATTGGCGCTGGCGGTGTGCAATTGGGCCTCCGCCGCCAGGATGTCCGGCCGCTGCCGCACCAGTTGGGAGGGTAGGGTGACCGGCAAGTCCCGGGGCAGGGTGAAGTCCGCCAATGCGAGAGGGGGCGCGGCCCATTCTCCGGGGGTGCGGCCCACCAGGGCCGCCAGCAGGTGGTTGGCCTTGGCGAGGTTTTGCTTCAGGGGCGGCAGGGTCGCGGCCGTGGCGGCAAGTTGGGACTGGAGGCTGAGCACGTTGGCGTAAGGCGCGGTGCCGGCCTGGAACTGGGTCTCGGTGAGACGGAGTTGCTCTTTCTGGAAGTCAATGAGCTTTTCCGTGGCTTCGATTTGGGCCCGGTAGGCCGCCTGGGCCACCGCGGTGTTGGCCACGTTCCCTAGCAGAGTCAGATAAGTGCCCCAGGCGGTGAAATCCTGGTAATCGGCCTGGGCCGCCAGACCTTCCACGGTGCGCCGCGTCCCGCCCCAGAGGTCCAGAAGATAACTGACCGTGACCGAACCGGAGTAGAGGGTGAAAAGGGTGCCGGGGGCATTGGTGGCCCCGAACTGGGCCGCGGTAAACCGCTGCCTGGTGGCCGAGAAACTGCCGTCGATCTGGGGAAGAAAGGCTCCATAGCCCGCACGCAGGTTCTCCTGGCTCTGGCGCAGGCGGGCTTGCGCCGCTTGCAGGGTGGGGCTGCGGTTGATGGCTTCCTTGATCAAGGCATCCAGCTTGGGGGACTGAAACAGGCGCCACCAATCCGCGGCGATTTCGCCGCCGCGTTCGAAGCGCTGGGCCTGGCCGCCGGCTGCCGCGGTCCTGGCGGGTTCCTGGCCCTGGGTATATTGGCTCACCGCAGGGGGCTCCGGGGGGACGAAATCAGGCCCCACCGCACAGCCGGCGAGCAGCAGCCAGCAGAGCCCGGCCAGCGGCACCCGATAAACCGGATTATTTCGTTTCCACATAGACGTCCACCAGTTGCCCCGGATAGACCCGCATGCCTTGGGGCGGCTTGAAGCGGAACAAGACCGGCAAGACTCTGACATCCACCCTCTCGGTCCTTTGGTTGGACAGCTCGATCTTGGGGCTGACGTAAGGCTGCACCCGCTCGAACTCCAGGGGTACGCGGGTGTTGGTGCCCCTGATCTGCATCTGGGCGTGCATCTGCTCCGGCAGCGGCATCCTGGGAATGAGAATCTCATCGATGTAACACCTGACTTCCAGATATTCCTGGGGCGGCCCCATGACCACCACGGGATCATAGCCCTGGGTGTAGGTGTTATACGCTCCTTGAGTGGAGGTGAAATTGCCGGCCGCGGTGTTTACCGCCAACACGACTCCGTCCACCGGCGCCCGGATGGTGTATTTGCCCAGCAGGGCCGCGCCGCTCTCATAAGTTTTGGTCAGAGCCTCATATTGATGCTGCTGGTTTTGGATATCGTAGATCCAGGCGCCGGCCTTGGTCAGCTCATATTGCCGCCGGGCCACGGCCAGATTGGCCTTATTGGCATTGGCGGTGTTCTCCGCGGTATCCAACTGATCTTTGCTCACCGATTTGGGGTTCATCTGATTAGATTGGCGCAGCTTGTTCAGCGTGTCCTGGGAGGTTTTCAGCTGGGCCGCGGCATATTCCATCTGGGCCTTGGATACCCGGAGATTCTCCACCCGGGGCTGGGCCTTGAGTTGCCGCAGCAGGGCCAGGGCCGCGGTGGCCTGGGATTTCTGCTGCTCCACCGTGGCCCGCTGCACGGAATCGTCCAGCAGCACCAGGGGATTGCCCTTTTGCACCATCTGGCCTTCGGTGACCAGAATCTTGGTAATAGTGCCGGGCACCTCGGGAAAGATATTGATGTTGGCGCCGTTGGACTGGTAGCTTTCGATGATGCCGTTGGCGTAAATGCCCTTGGCATAAGGATTCAACGCAGGCGTAAAGGCCGGCGGCAGCGCTTTTTTTTGCACGCCGTAGATGTAGGCGCTGGCCAGGCCCCCCACCAGCCCCACAATTGCCAGCACAAAGAGCCATCTATTCTTCACGGGTACCTCCGTTGGTGACTTCAACGATCTTGCCGTCTTCCATCTTGATGATACGATCGCCATATTCGAAAATCCGGCTGTCGTGGGTGACGATGAGGATCGAGCGGTGTTCGGTCAACAGCCGTTCCTTGATAAAGCCGATGATCCTGCGGCCGGTGACTCCGTCTAGGGACGCGGTGGGTTCGTCAAAGATCAGGATGTCCGGACCGCTGGCGATGGCCCGGGCCAAAGCGACGCGTTGCTGTTCGCCGCCGCTCAGCTTCACCGGCGGCAGTTCCGCCCGGTCTTGAAGCCCCACCACCTCCAGAAACTCCATGGCGATTTGCAGGGATTCGTCCCAGTCCTGCTTTTTCAGGATCAGCGGAATGGCGACATTTTCCACGGTAGTCAGTTTGGGGAAGAGGTGATAATCCTGAAAAACGAAGCCGATATTATTCAACCGGAAATCGGCGATATCATTGGGGGGCAAGGTCCAAATTTCCTGGCCTTTGACCATAACTCTCCCGGAATTGGGCCTCAAAATCCCCGAGATCATGCTCAACAGGGTGGTCTTGCCGCTGCCCGACGGCCCGACGATATAGAGCATTTCCCCGTATTTGGCCTCGAAACTGATGCCGTTCACCGCATAGGTTTTAATGTCACCCTTGCCGAACCACTTTACCAGGTCGATGGCTTGCACTGCCGCAGCGGACATCATTAACCCCGGAAGATATCGAAAGGTTCGATTTTGATGACCTTTCTCACGGCAATGTAGCTGGAGACGGCCACAATCACCAGCACCATGGCGAAGGCCAGGCCGAGATTGAAAAAGGTGATACTGGCCGCATAATTGGGCACATTGCGTTTGGCCACGGTAATCAACAAGGAGCTGAGGCCGACCCCCAGTCCGTAGCCGGTGAAGCCGGTGAACAGGGCCTGAAACAGGATCATGTAGACGAGTTCGTAGCCTTTGGCGCCGATGGCCTTCAGGGCTCCGAATTTTTCCATATTTTCCAAAACGAAGGTATAAAAAGTCTGCCCGCAGATGGAGAGGCCCACCATAAAACTGATCAGGGTCATAATGAGGATGTTGGTGCCGATGCCGGTCTGGTACTTGTAATAATTGGCGATTCTTTCCTGAAACTCTCGATTGGTCAGGGCCAGATAACCTGACTTGGCCACCTCTTGTTTGATATAGGGGATGTCTGCGGCACTCTTCGGTTCCACCAGGATATAGGCCATGGTGAACCGGGGGGAGGGGATATACTGAATCGCCCGCTTGAAGGTGGTGTACAAAGTCGGCATCCCGAACAGCCCGCTGGTGGCCACCCGGGCAATGCCCACGACCACGCCCCGGTGGTCATTGATCTCAAAGGTCGAGCCGATCTTGGGATTCCCCATTTTGGGGAATTCTTCGTCTTTGACCACTATAAAACCGTTGTCGGCAAAGATATCCTCGATTTTTCCCTGAATCAGCTCCGGGCGGCCCACCAGGCTGGAGTCGTCGAGCCCCAGGATGCTGACCGGCTGATAGGTGCCGTCGTGCAGTTTCACCAGGGCCGCGCCGGAGTATAACGGCACCGCGTAATTCACCCCGTCGATGCTCCGGGTCGCATCCAGGATATAATCGGGCAGCTGGATGCTGTTGAGGGGATTGTTGACCGCGGGGTCCATGACCCAGACACTGGCGCCGATGTTGATGATGGTGGCCGAGGCCTTGGAGAGGATGCCGGCAAAGACGGAAGTCAACTGGACCATGAGAAAGACCGCAAAGGTGATACCCACGATCAGGGCGGCAAATTTCCCCCGGTCGTTGACCAGCAATTTGAAGGCAATCTTCAGGATGCCGTTCAGGCGCAAACCTGGAAGGGGAAAACGCATTTCACTGCCCCCGTGCCAATCCCTTTAAGGCGTTACAGGAAAACCGGGTGATATGGTCGGCCAGGAGCTTCACCTCTTCCGGTCCATAGTGCTGCTGGGGGAAAAGGCGCTGGATTACCGGCTGGGCGTGACGGTGATGCAGACATTGGCCGATGATGCTCAACTGGCAGAGGCGCACCTGCGCATCGCTGGCCGCGGCTCCCAGAATGGCCCGGACGATGGACTCCAGGCGTTGGGCCGTGGGGCGGATCATTCTTGCCACCACCGCATCCAGGGCCGCGGTGGGCTCGATCATTTCCCGGGCCATCAATTTGCTGCGCCAGGCCGGAGCGCCTTCATCAAAGAGGCTGAATATCACGTGGCGGATAAAAGTGCCCAGGCGCTGCTCCGCAGGTAAATCCTCATCTTCGGTCTGCAGCAGCGGATATTTCTCCAGGGCGTGGCTGTGGGCGTATTCAAGAACCGCGGCGTAGAGCCCTTCCTTATCCCCAAAGTGATAGTTAACCGCGGCCACGTTGGCCCGGGCCCGGCGGCAGATTTCCCGGACAGTGGTTTTTTGAAAGCCTTGGGCGGCAAAAACCTCACCCGCGGCCTCCAACAGGCGCTGCTGGGTCTCGGTGCACACCGCGGTGCTTTTCCTGGGGTACATGCGCGACCACCATTAAACTAATGTTTCAAAGATATGTATTAAACAATTGTTTTAATGTCAATCAAAAAATTTACCCCCAGCTTCCCAGGAAATAGTAACTGGAACCCGCGGCAGGCACCAAGCCGTCAGTGTGACGTTTCGTAAATAATATGGCCTTGAATCCAGGAAACACTGAAACCACAGGGTCTTAAAGTCCCCCTTTGAAAAAGGGGGATTTAGGGGGATTTCAGGAGGTTAATGCAAATCCCCCCTGCCCCCTTTTACAAAGGGGGGGTAAGGATCGTGTTTTTTATGTCAGACATATTATTACACAGCACCTTAGATAGGGAAGATTAATGATTCAAATTTCCATACTTTGGTGGAGGTCAGGATAATAGACCGGCTCCAGACCTTTTTGGATGAGGAGTTTGCGCAAAATTTTGGCAGGTTCCGGTTCCCCGTGCACCAGAATGATCTCACGGGCTTTGTCTTTGAGCCGCAAGGCGTATGCCACCAGCTGGTCCTGGCCGGCGTGGGCGGAAAAGCCGTTGATGATGACCACCTGGGCCCGGCGCTCGTAAATTTCACCAAAAATTTTCACGACCCGTTCGCCTTCCACCAGGCGGCGGCCCAGGGTATGGGGCGCTTGCCAGGAGACGATAAGGATGGTGTTACGGGCATCGGCGATGTTGTTGCGCAGATGGTGGAGGATGCGCCCGGTTTCCGCCATGCCGGACGCGGCGATGATGACCATGGGGCTTTTCCGCTCATTGAGGGACTTGGATTCCTCCACCGAATGGATATAGGTAAGCTGTTCAAAATCCAGGGCGGGATGCCGGGACTGGCGCATAAAGGCCAAAGTTTCCGCATCGAAGCACTCGGGGTGCAGGCGGAAAATTTCCGAGGCGTTCACCGCCAGGGGGCTGTCCACATAAACGGGCAGACGCGGCGCTTCCCCGGCGCGCATCATCCGGTGCAGGTCATAAACCAGTTCCTGGGTGCGGCCCACAGCAAATGCGGGGATAATGATCTTACCCCCCCGTTGCGCCGTCGTCTTGATGACCTCCCGGAGCTGCTGGTAAGCCCACTGGGGATCGGGCTGCAACCGGTCGCCATAGGTGCATTCCATTAACAGGACATCCGCAGTATCGGGGAGAACCGGATCGCGCAGCAGCGGCAGGTTCGGCCGTCCGATATCGCCGGAGTACCAGAGACGGGTCTTTTTGCCTTTCTCCTGGAGATCCAGAACTACCGCGGCGGACCCGAGAATATGGCCCGCGTCCACCAGGCTGGCGCTGACTCCGGGCACCGGCTCGAAGGCAGCATCGTAGGACACCGCTCTGAGGTACGGTTTTACCTGGGCCGCATCCTCTTCGGTGTAGAGGGGCTCGATCCAGTCTTCCCCGCGTTCCGTGCGTTTCTTGTTGATAAACCTGGCGTCTGCTTCCTGAATATGCCCCGCGTCCCGCAGCATCAGGTCGGTGAGATGGGCCGTGGCCGGAGTGGCGTAAATCGGCCCCTTAAACCCGTGCTTGACGAGGTGCGGCAGGTTGCCGCTGTGATCGATGTGGGCGTGGGACAGGATCACCGCGTCGATGGCGCGGGGGTCAAAAGGAAAGTTGCGGTTGCGGGCGTAGGTTTCCTGGCGCGGACCCTGGAAGAGTCCACAATCCAGCAGCAGCTTGGAGCCGTTTACTTCCAGCAGGTGCATCGACCCGGTGACCGTCCGGGCGGCGCCATGAAAGTGGAGGCGCATGCCGATCTCCTTTTGAGGTTTGAGGATGGGAGGGCGTTATCCAGATTATTATCAAATTTTCACCGGAAGTTCTGCCCCGATAACCGCGCGCCAGGCGCGAAAGTTGCCGGGAAAAGGCGATCCCTGGGCAATTTTAGCTGAAATAAAGAAACTTTCCCGGGTTAAAGCCGGGAAGGAGGGTCTTCCTATCGGTTTTGGGGCTGCCACAGACAAGTAACGCATAATCTTAGGAAAATAGTTTTGCCATTACTGGGATATTTTGGTATGGTGGCTGGCGGCCTAGAACCGGGTGCATATTCAGCCGTTTGTGGGAAGGGGAGGGCAGGGCAGAAGGCCCGGGAATCGAAGCTTTTCCAGACCAGGCGTGCTCCCTTTGCCGGGCGCAATATGTGCGCCTCCCCGCTTCCGTAACCAGGAGGTTCTTCCACCACCAGGCTCAAAATAACAGAAAGGCCTCTTTTTTAGAAGTCTCAAAGCTTCCAGAGCAATAAGCAATAAGGAGAATTTATGCAACCACTGCCGCGGGGCCTAAAGGCCCTTGGGGTTCTTATCTGCCTGTTTCTTTTGCCGCTGGCGGGCCTGTTGGCCGGGTGTTCCGGGGGCGGCAGCGACCTCTCCTTTGCCACCGAGTATCAGGCCGTCTTCCTTGACACCGGCCAGGTCTTTTTCGGCAAGATCGGCGAGGCCAGCCCCGATTACCTGACCCTGAAAGATGTCTATTTCGTGCAGCGGCAGGTGGAGCCTGACAAAAAAGCGGCCCGGAACATCCTGATGCGGCTGGGCAGCGAGTGGCACGGTCCGGACTTCATGCGCATCAATACCAGGCACATCGTCCGCATCGAACCGGTGGCCCCGGATTCCCAGGTGGCCAAGCTCATCCGGGAGGCCAAGGCAGCCCCGGCCGCGGCCGCGCCGGCCGCGGCGACCACCCCGCCTCCCGCCGCGCCCGGCAAAGGGGAAAAGAAGACGGCCCCGGCGCGCAGATAGACTGTTTGTGAACAAGTTAAAAGCCTTCATTCCCAAGTACAACTTGGGAACGAGTAGTGGGATTCGGGGTCTCCGGGGGTTCCGGTGGCAGAAAATAGGCGCGGGCAGATTATGTTTATTTTATGTTTTTTTTTATAACACATTGACTTCATTAAATAAGTCATGACAGTATCCTAAAACCCGGCTCATGATATTTAGGAATATTTAGCCGGGGCCGTCTCATTCCGGGTGAGGAAACGCCATGCAAATACGAGCAAACGGAAACGGCTGGACGCAGGGGTTGCTGGCCGCGGCCCTGGGACTGGCGCTGGTCCTGGGATCGGGTTTATCTTTAGCCGCGGATCTCACCATCAATGACGGCGGCACCCACAATCTCACCGAGTACGGACCGCCCTTCGATTTTGGCAATATAACCGTCGGCGTCGATGCCGCTGGCGCCGGCACCACCTTAAATCAGGGCGCTGATTCCTGCACCGCGTCCGGGACACTCACTCTGGGCCGGGATGCCAGCAGCAGCGGCAACTACACCCTGAGCGGCAGCGGCAGCCTGTCGGTCACCGGCAGCGAATATATCGGCTTGTCCGGCTCCGGCAGTTTCACGCAGAGCGGCGGCAGCCACACGGTGGACGGTTCCCTCTGTCTGGGTCTTGGCTCGGGCGCCAGCGGCAGCTACAACCTGAGCGGCGGCAGCCTCTCGGGGGGGTGGGATGAACAGATCCACGGCAACTTCGACCAAAGCGGCGGCACCAACACGATGGCGGTCCTTTATTTGGCAAATAACGGCACCGGCACCTACAACCTGAGCGGCACCGGCAGCCTCTCGGTGGGGTGGGATGAAAACATCGGCACCACCCACAGCGGCGAGTTCATCCAGAGCGGCGGCACCCACACGGCGAGCGGCTACCTTACCGTCGGTTACGGCGACACCGGCACCTACACCTTGAGCGGCACCGGCAGCCTCTCGGTGGGGAATGTTGAAACCATCGGTTACGGGGCCAGCGGCACCTTCAACCAAAGCGGCGGCACCCATACGGTGGGTGACCTCAGCGTCGGTTACGCCAATAGCGGCACCTACAACCTGAGCGGCAGCGGCAGCCTCTCGGCCGCTAACTTGTATATCGGCGGCTACGGCGGCAGTCCTGCCCCCGGCACGGGCACCTTTACCCAGAACGGCGGCACCAATATGGTGACCGGCACCCTGACCCTGGCGACCAATAGCGGCGACAGCGGCACCTACAACCTGAGCGGCGGCAGCCTGACCGCCGGGACCATTGACCTGAACACCGGGGGTCTCTTTAATCAGAGCGGCGGCAGCCTGAACGCCACCACCTTCAACCAGCAAGGGGGCACGGTGACGGGGGCCCTGGAGAACCAGGGGACTTTCAACTACAACAGCGGCGCGTTCAGCGGCCGCCTCCTGAACTACGGTGCGGTGAATTTTAACGCCGATTTCACCGCGGGCAACGGCCTGGCCAACTACTCCGCCACCCCCCTGGATATCGCCGCGGGCCGCACGGTGACGCTCAACGGCGACGGCCTCACCAACGACGGCACCATGACCCTGGCCGGAAACCTGACGGCCACCCAGGAATTCATCGGCGCCAACGGCAGCGGCACCTTCACCCAGAGCAGCGGCATCAACACGGTGACCGGCGCCCTGACCCTGGCGGCCAACGCCGGCAGCAGCGGCACCTATAATCTCCAGGGCGGCAGCCTGACCGCGGGGAGCGTCAACCTGAATACCGGGGGCAACTTCAACCAGACCGGGGGCACGCTGGATTTCGCCACCTTCAATCAAAGCGGCGGCAGCGCGGCTTTCACCGATCTCTACCTGGCCAGAAACGCCGGCGTCAGCAACAGCTACACCCTGAGCGGCGGCAGCGCCAGCGCGGCCTATGAATACGTGGGTTACCGGGGCAGCGGCACCTTCACCCAAAGCGGGGGCACCCATACGCTGTCCGGCGACCTAAACCTGGGTTATCTCACCAGCTCCAGCTCCGGCGTTTATAGCTTGCAGGGGGGCAGCCTCTCGGCCGGCAATGAGAATATCGGCTACTATGGTAACGGCGTCTTTACCCAAAGCGGCGGCACCAATACGCTCAGCGGCGACCTGAATGTGGTGGCCTTCGCCGGGACCAGCGGCGCCTACACCCTGAGCGGCGGCAGCCTCTCGGCCGCTAACGAGTGGATCGGCGCCATGGGCACCGGCGGCACCGGCACCTTCACCCAGAGCGGCGGCACCAATACCGTAAACGCATCCCTGATAATGAGCTACAATTCCGCCCAAAGCAGCACCTACACCCTGAGCGGCGGCAGCCTGGCGGTGGGTGATGTTGAATGCCTCGGTTATGCGGGCAGCAGCACCTTCACTCAGAGCGGCGGCACCCACACGGCCAACTCTGACCTCTATGTGAGTGTCTTTGGCACCGCCACTTACAACCTGAGCGGCGGCAGCCTCTCGGTGGCCGGCAGCGAATATATCGGGTGCAGCAGCAGCGGCGCGTTCACCCAGAGCGGCGGCACCCACACGGCAAGCCTCCTCCAGGTGAGCGACGGCAGCGGCACCGGCACTTATGACCTGAGCGGCGGCAGCCTGACCGCCGGGACTGTTAACCTGAACGCCGGTGGCAACTTTAACCAGACCGGTGGCACGCTGGATTTCACCACCTTCAACCAGAACGGCGGCACCGGCGCCTACACCGATCTTTACCTGGGGAGAAATTCGAGTAACAGCAGCACTTACAATCTGAGCGGCGGCAGCGCCACCGCGGCCAATGAATACGTGGGCTACTCCGGCAGTGGCAGCTTCACCCAGACCGGTGGCACCAACACAGTGCAAGACACCCTCTCCCTGGGACAAAACGCCAGCGGCAGTGGTACTTATAACTTGAGCGGCGGCAGCCTCTCAGCTATTACGGTCAATGTGGGTGAAAACGGCAGGGGCACGTTTACCCAAACCGGCGGCACCAACACGGTAGATAATGACCTTAACTTGGGCCTAAATCAGGGCAGCAGCGGCGTCTATAATTTGAGCGGCACCGGCGGCCTTTCGGCCCGTTATGAGTACGTGGGCGATTCCGGCAACGGCGCTTTCAACCAGAGCGGCGGCACCAACGAGTGCTTAAAGCTCTACGTGGGAACTAGCACCGGGGGCAGCGCCACCTATACCCTGAACGATGGCAGCCTCACGGCCAAGGAAGAACTCATCGGCCCCCCATCTGGCAGCGGCACCTTCACCCAGAACGGCGGCACCAACACGATGCGCGACCCTGAACTTGGTGGATTGGCCCTGGGATCGGAGGTGGGGGGCAGCGGCACCTATAATCTGAACGGCGGCAGCGTCAGCGCCGATGTTGAACACATCGGCTTCTACGGTCACGGCACCTTCGTCCAGAACGGCGGCACCAACACGGTGGACACCTTGACCCTGGCCAACTACGCCGGCAGCAGCGGCGCCTACACCTTGGGTGACGGCAACCTCTCGGCAATAACAGTGAACGTCGGCAACTCCGGCACCGGCAGCTTCAGCCAGAGCGGCGGCACCCATACGGTGCAAAATACCCTCTCCCTGGGGCAAAACGCCAGCGGCAGCGGTACTTATAACCTGAGCGGCGGCAGCCTCGATGCCGGTTATCTCACCATCGGCAATTCCGGCACCGGCACTTTTACCCAAAGTGGCGGCAGCAACACGGTAACCGACGACCTGACCCTGGCGGCCAACGCCGGCAGCAGCGGCACCTATAATCTGAACGGCGGCAGCCTGGAGGTCTCCACGGTATTCCTGGGTGACTCCGGCAGCGCCACCTTTAACCAGAGCGGGGGCACCAACACCGTGACCTGCCAACTGATCCTGGGAAACCTCGCCGGCAGCAGCGGCTCTTACAATTTGAGCGGCACGGGCAACCTCTGGGCCGATGTTGAATTAATCGGCGGTGCAGGCAGCGGCGCCTTCAGCCAGAGCGGCGGCACCCATATCGTCAACTGCGCCCTGATGCTGGGTTACGACCCCGGGGGCAGCGGCAGCTATAATCTAAGTGGGGGCAGTCTCAGCGCGGACATATTAGACATCGGCAGCTCCGGCAGCGGCACTTTTATCCAGAGCGGCGGCACCAATACAGTTTTCACCCTCTCCTTGGGCGACAACGACGGCGCCAGCGGCACTTACTCCCTTAACGGGGGCAGCCTGTCGACTGCTTATGAGTTAATCGGCGGCTGCGGCAGCGGCAGTTTCACCCAGAGCGGCGGCACCCATACGGTATCTGATATGCTAATCCTGGATGCCACCAGCACCGGCAGCGCCAGCTATAACCAGAGCGGCGGCAGCCTCTCAGTCCTGACTGAGGTCATCGGCGACTGCGGCAGCGGCAGCTTCACCCAGAGCGGCGGCACCCATACCATCAGCGGCGGCCTGACCCTGGCGAATGAAGCTGGCAGCAGCGGCAGCTACAACCTGAGCGGGGGCAGCCTCTCGGTTGCCAATGAGGCCATCGGCGCCGGCGGCACTGGCACCTTTACCCAGAGCGGCGGCTCCCACGCCGTCAGCGGCGACTTGTTCCTGGGGGTAGATGGCAGCAGCAGCGGCAACTACAATCTCAGTAACGGCGGCCTGACGGTTGCCGGCGACGAATATGTGGCTTACTACGGCACCGGCGCGTTCAATCAGAGCGGCGGCACGCATACGGTGGCCGGCAGCCTGCTCCTGGGCTACGCGGATACAGGCAGCGGCACCTATACCTTGAGCGGCGGCAGCCTTGCAGCCGACGCCCAATACCTCGGTTTCTCCGGCAGCGGCAGCTTCAACCAGACCGGCGGCACCAACACCTGCGCCGCACTCTACGTGGGGTATGACGCCCTCGCCTCCGGCACTTACACCCTCAGCGGCGGCAGCCTTGCAGCCGGCATCCAATCCATCGGCATCTCCGGCAACGGCGCATTCCTCCAGAGCGGCGGCACCAATACGGCTTTGGTCCTGATCCTGGGCGACAACGCCGGAGCCAGCGGCAGCTATACCCTGAGCGGCGGCAGCCTCGCAGCCGCTATTCAATACATCGGCACCTCCGGCAGCGGCGGGTTCACCCAGAGCGGTGGCACTAATACGGCCATCGCCCTGACCCTGGGTGCGGACACCGGGAGCAGCGGCAGCTACAATCTGACCGGCGGCAGCCTCTCGGCCGAGTTTGCCGTCATTGGCGGCGGGGGCACCGGCGCCTTCACCCAAACCGGCGGCACCAACACCATGCGCAACGGCTCAGGGGATGCCGGATTGGCCTTGGGATCGGAGGCGGGGGCCAGCGGCAACTTTAATCTGAGCGGCGGCAGCGTCAGCGCCGATGTCGAGTTCGTCGGCTACGACGGCAGCGGCACCTTCACCCAAAGCGACGGCACCAACACGGTGGGCGCCCTGACTCTGGCCGCCGACGCCGGCAGCAGCGGCACTTACAACCTCAGCGGTGGCAGCTTGACGGCAACCAATGAAACCTTCGGCTCCTCCGGCAGCGGCGACTTCAATCAAAGCGGCGGCACCAATACGATGAGCGGTACCCTGAACCTGGCGGCCAATAGCGGCAGCAGCGGGTCCTACGACTTGAGCGGCGGCAGCCTTTCAGTGGGTGGTGATGAAGTCATCGGCTACTCCGGAGACGGCACCTTCACTCAATCCGGCGGCACCCACAACCTGACCGGGGTCCTTTTTTTGGGAAGCCAGGCCGGCAGCAGCGGCAGTTATAACCTGAGCAGCGGCAGTCTGGCAATTAACGGCAATGCCATCATCGGGTACGGCGGAAGCGGCACCTTCAACCAGAGCGGGGGGACCCACGAGGTATATACCTTATATGTGGGACGCGGTGCCACCGGCAGCGGGGTCTATAACCTCAGCGGCGGCAGCCTGTCGGCTGACGCTGCCATACTCGGAATGTACGGCAGCGGTGCCTTCAACCAGAGCGGCGGCACCCACACCGTGAACCACGGCCTGTATCTGGGCCTCTTTGATGGTGGTAGCGGCGTCTATAACCTCAGCGGCGGCAGCCTCTCGGCTAATTTCGAGGAAATCGGCAGCGTCGGCAACGGCACTTTCGCCCAAACCGGCGGCACCCATACCGTGGCCACCAGCCTGGGGGTGGGGATCGCGGGCGCGGGTGCCTACACTTTGAGCGGCGGTACTCTCACCGCGGCTGATGAATACGTAAGCATCGCGGCTCAGGGCATCTTCACCCAGAGTGGCGGGGTCCACACTGTGACCAACAACCTGACTTTGGGACTCGTTAATGGCAGCAGCGGTACTTACACTTTGAGCGGCGGCAGCCTCTCTGCGGCCAACGAGGTCGTGGGTAACGGCGGCAGCGGCACTTTTACCCAGAGCGGCGGCACCAACACCATGGTCAACGCCCTGACCCTGGCGGCCAGCTCCGGCAGCAGCGGCACTTACACCTTGAGTGACGGCCTTCTCAGCGCGGGCACCATTTTTGTGAACGCCGGGGGGCACTTTATCCGCAGCGGCGGCACCCTCAACTACAACACCTTGAATTTACAGGGCGGGGATTACACCGGGGACCTGGTAAACCAGAACCTCTTGATGGGCGCCGGAACCATTAACGGGAATGTCACCAATGCCGGCACCGTCAGCCCCGGCCAGTCCCCGGGCACTCTCACCATCAACGGCTCCTACACTCAGACCGCGGCCGGCACTTATCGGGCGGAAATCGCCTCCCCCTCCAGTTACGACCGGATCAACGTCACCGGCGCCGCCAGCCTGAACGGCACCCTGGTTCTGTCCACCTTGGGCGGCTACCGTTTCTACGGTAACCAGATCTTCTCGATACTTACGGCCACCGGGGGCGTGACCGGGAGGTTCAGCAGTATTGCCAGCCCGCAAATCAGCCTGACCTTGTCCTGGCAACCCCGGTACCTCACCAACAGCGTGGACCTGGTGGTCCAGCGCAGCTACGCCAACTCGGGCTTGGGGCTGACTCGCAACCAGCAGGCCGTGGGGAACATGCTCAATGGCGTGGCTGACTCCGCTACCGGGGATCTGAATGTGGTGTTGAATGCCCTGGACAACCTGGGCAGCCCAGGCGAGTTGGCCAACGCCTATACGCAGATCTCCCCTGAGAAGGCCGGGGCCCTGGCCGGCCTGGGCCTGACCGGAGCCGGTTCCCAGATGCGCAACCTGGCCCAGTGGATCACCAACGGGCGTTTCGGCACCCGGGAGATCGCGGCCGCGTCCGGACTCGACTCCTTCAATATGGGCAATTCCGGGATTTCGGCGCCGGGGCTGATGCTGGCCTATGGCGGCGGCAACCTGGCCGGTCTTTTTGGCGGCAGGCAGGCGGCCAACCCGGCTTCCCCCTTGGGCTTTTACCTGTTGCCGAACCTGCTGCTGGGCTCCCAGGCGACCACGTTAAACCAGACGGGCTATAGTTTCACCGGCGCGGGTTTCACCCTGGGAGGCGACTACCGGGTGCGGGATGACCTGCTGGTGGGGGTGGCCAGCGGCTACAACCATCTGGGCGCCAGCTTCCACGGCTCCGGGGGCTCAGTAGTCAACAACAACTGGCCGATCACGGCCTATGCGGCCTATCTCCCCGAATCTTTTTATGCCTTCGGCGCCGCGGGCTACAGTCTTAACCTCTTCACCCTGGACCGGAAGATCAGCTTTGACGGGATTTCCCGCCGCGCCGAGAGTTCCCCGGCCGGCCATCAGTTTAATGGTTACGGGGAAACGGGTTACGACCTGAAATGGCGGCCCCTGGTGGTTACGCCCCTGGTCTCCCTGGCTTATTCCCGCATCTGGGTGAACGGCTTTCAGGAGGATGGGGCCGGGGCTCTAAATCTGGACGTGGGCTCCCAGAACGCCGCGTCGCTGCAAACTGGCGTGGGGGCCAAAATCGCGGCCCCCCTGAAGCGGGGTACCACCGTGGTGGTCCCCCAGGTCTACGCCACCTACCAGCACGAATTCGCCAACGACAGCCGGGGCCTGGACGCTCGCCTCAGCCAGGGCGGCAGCACCTTCACCTGGCAGACCGACGGGCCCCGCCGGGACTTTGCCGTGGTCGGGGCCAATTTTACCTTGGGGATCAGGAAGAACGTCAGGGCCCAGCTCGATTACAACGCCGAAGTGGGTCGGGGGAATTTCACCGCGCATAGCCTGACCGCGGGGCTGCGCTGGGAGTTCTGAAGAAAAGAAGCATCCTTTCCATGACCAGGTTACGGCGCGTTCCAGGGGGCTTGCCCCTGCTTCTTTGTCTCTTGCTGGCCGGGGCAACCATCACGGTTTATGGCCAGGTGCGGCACCACGAT
The DNA here is from genome assembly GCA_021817645.1 of Deltaproteobacteria bacterium. Classification (GTDB taxonomy): domain Bacteria; phylum Desulfobacterota; class Desulfobaccia; order Desulfobaccales; family 0-14-0-80-60-11; genus SURF-52. The sequence goes on along the minus strand of JAKAGH010000012.1, from coordinate 2,438 downwards.
TTCATCACCTTCGATGACGACATGTATGTCACCGCCAACCCCATGGTGCGGTCCGGGCTTACCTGGCAAGGGGTAAAATGGGCCTTTACCGCGTTCCACTCCAGCAACTGGCACCCCGTGACCTGGCTGTCCCACATGCTGGACTGCCAAATTTTCGGGTTACAGCCAGGATATCACCATCTCACAAACGTGGCCTGGCACCTGGCCAACACCATCCTTCTCTTCCTCTTTCTGGCACGGGTCACCCGGGCCCTCTGGCCCAGCGCCCTGGTGGCCGCGCTGTTCGCACTGCACCCCCTGCACGTGGAGTCGGTGGCCTGGGTCGCGGAAAGAAAAGACGTAGTGAGCACCTTTTTTTGGCTGGCCACCATGTGGGCTTACGCTACTTATGTGGCCGCGCCCTCCTTCTGGCGCTATCTGGCCGTGGTCCTGGCCCTGGTTCTGGGACTGATGGCCAAACCCATGCTGGTCACTCTGCCTTTTGTGCTCCTGCTCCTGGACTACTGGCCCCTGGGCCGGGTGCCGGGCCTGCCGGGAACGCGACTGGGTGTCGCCGGGAGCAGCGACCCCCAGCCGCGGGCTGCCTGGAGAGTTTACTGGCAGTTGCTCCGGGAAAAAATCCCCCTCTTCGCCCTGGCCGCGCTTTCCTGTCTCGTGACCATGGCGGCCCAGCAGGGCAGCGGCGCAGTGATGCCCATGGCCATCAGGGGCCTGGGGCCCCGGATCGCCAATGCTCTGGTCGCGTATGTCCAGTATCTGGTGAAGCTGTTCTGGCCTTACCCCATAATCTTTTTTTATCCCCTGGCGCCGGTGCCCTGGTGGGAGGCGGCCGCGGCCGGCCTCGCCCTCCTAGTCCTGACGATTTTTCTGCTTTACGGCTCCCGGCGTCATCCTTACCTGGCGGTGGGCTGGCTCTGGTACCTGGGAACCATGGTGCCGGTGATCGGGGTGGTCCAGGTGGGGGGGCAGGCCATGGCGGACCGCTATACCTATATCCCGTTCATCGGCCTCTTCATCATCTTAGTTTGGGGGATATCTGAGGCCACGGCTGAGTGGCGGCACCGGCAAATCGTGCTGTCCAGCAGCGCGGCCGCGTTGCTTCTGGCCTGTCTGCTGTCTTCCTGGGGGCAGGCAGGCTACTGGCGGAACTCTCAGACCCTCTTCACTCATGCCATCGACCTTACCCCCGACAATTACATGGCCTATCACCACCTGGGCATGGACCTGGTGAACCGGGGCCAGCTCGATCAGGCCGTCGCCATGTACCAAAAAACCCTGGCCCTGGCCCCTGCCTATCCCTCGGCTTACAACAACCTGGCCATAGCTTACGCCAGGCAGGGCAAGTTCAAAGAGGCCATACCCCTCTTCAAGGAGGCCATCAGGCTCACCCCGGGGAATGTCAGCTTTTACCGCAACCTGGCTCTGGCTTACAGCCAACAGGGGCAAAAAGCGGAAGCAGAAGCAGTGATGGAACAGGTGAAGTGGCTCTCAGGAACGAAGTGAGCGTGTTTGGTTGCTGGTGTGGTAGTTGTTGGCGAAAAAAGTGAGCCTCCACCAGGGGCTCCAGGTAAATTTTGGCCACCATCTGCGCTATCCGGTTTGCCACCGTGGGAATGCTCAAGGTCCGTGTGCCACCGCGAGAAGCGGCACCCATTTTTTGTGGGCTTCTTTGTTTTTGTCCGCAATTTGTCCGCGAGCTGACTCCCGGTAAATGGTTAAGCTGCTTTTAAGAAGAAGAAATTTGGTTGGCTGTTTGAATCCGGAGACGGGGGGGGGTGAAGGGAAATCATCGTCGAGATCATTCATCGGACGGAATCCAAAGCTCGGTAAAATCATGCAAGGGGCGGGTGATGTCGCACTCCAACAGCCCGATCGCAAGCATGATGGTGGTTGTGGATGTGGGTGCGACGGAAAAGACCCGAGATGTCTCTAAATGGCTCTGGGTTAGTCGCCATAAAGGGGAAAGAGCTCATGATCGCAGATCGGCGGGGAAAGGTCTATTATTCCATCTTTTCAAATTGAGCCAATCGGTTCCTTTGAGTTTGATTTTCTTTCCTGAGATTTTTGATTTCTTTCTCCGCTGCCGCTAATCTGGCCATGAAGCTACCTAGGTCGGCCAACAAGTCTTCCATCATTTCCAGGGTGAAGAGCATCGACCGGTATGACTGATTATGCGCCTCTATTAAGGCGCCGACCTCTTGCAGCAACTGGTCCTGCAGGCACGGAACCTCTTGGCGGTCGGTGGGGGTCAAGATCTCTATTATCGCCCCGGTATTCCAGCCTTTTCCACAGAGGTGGGAAATTAAGGAGAGGGCATCAGCCGCGGTGGGGGGATATTTAATAAAACGCTTATTGCTTTTGCTCCGTATAATATGCGATAATTATATAGAATATATAGCAAAATGGAGTGAAAATATGCAACAGGAAGCTCTCAGTCT
>JAKAGH010000260.1 GCA_021817645.1 Deltaproteobacteria bacterium | reverse complement strand
TTTTGTGAGCCAGGTGATCCTGGGGGTGGACCCCGGCTCCCGGGACACCGGGTTCGGGGTCATTCAGGAGGAAGGGCAGCAGATCCTGCACCTGGTCTCCGGGCGCATCCATACCGGCCGCCCTCCGTCTCTGGAAAATCGTCTGCGTCAAATATATGACGGTCTGGCCGCCCTGATCCAGGAGCACCAGCCCCAGGCCGTGGCCCTGGAGGAAATCTTCCTGGCCGCCAACGTCCGCAGCGCCTTCATCCTGGGGCAGGTGCGGGGCGTGGTGCTTTTAGCCGCGGCCCAGGCCGCGGTGCCCATTTTTCATTACCCCCCGGCCACGGTGAAAAAGACGGTGGTGGGCTACGGCCAGGCCACCAAGACCCAGGTGCAGCTGATGGTGGCCCATCTCCTGGGTGTCAAAATTACCAACGAACACGCCGCGGACGCCCTGGCCGTGGGCGTCTGTCACCTCTTCCACAGCCGCTGGCCAGGATGATGAGGGTTTTCAGTTTTCGGTTTTCGGCAAGAGAGTTATGGCCAGGCTTAAAGTTGTTATCGCGGTGACGGCGGCAGTTCTTTTCTTGTTCCCCCTGCTGGCATTAGCCCAACCATGGGGCTCCCGACCCTGGGATGAACCGGTTTTATGCCCCAAGTGCCAATCAGACCGGGTGGTCTATATCCTCTATGGCGAGCCGAAATTGGATGAAGACCTTAAGCGCGCCCTGGATCGCCACAAGGTTGAACTGGGCGGCTGTATCATTACCCCGGATAGCAGGCGCTGGGAGTGCCGGAAGTGCAGGCATAGCTGGGGAAATGTAACTCCTGGAGCTGGCAACCCGCCATGAGCCGACGTTAGAGCGAAATAGGCTCTTACGGTCCCTATTTTATGCTATGATGGTCTTCGGTCTGCGGTCTTCAGTAAGAGTATCAGTACATAGCACGTAGCACATAGGGCGGGAAAGCGCAGCGTATCCCGCATTTAGTTATACACTCCAATTCCCTAATAAAATATTAAACAATAGCGTGATTCATAGCGCATCTAGGAGTTGGTGATTCGGAGAATATAACCACGAAATGACCAAATACTTTAAATGGCTAATACTTATATTTGGCACATTGTTGAGTAGCTATGCTTTTTGGTGGTCTATATGTAACATATGGGTATCCGTTACACCGGTCGCCAATCAAACCCGATATAAAAATATGGGGTTGTTGTTATTTTTAATATCTATTTTAATTATTGTTATAACTATCGTATTATTTGTTATAGTTAAAAAAAATATAAAAAATAAAATAAAGTAAAATTTAATCGATAAATGGTGCTACTATTATGATCGGCTTCCTGGAAGGCGAACTTCTGGATAAAACCCCGGTCCGGGTCACCATCAAGGTGGGGGGCGTGGGCTACCTGGCGCAGATTCCCCTGTCTACTTTTTATGCCCTGCCTGATCCCCCGGCCCCGGTCAGCCTGCAGATTCACACCCGCATCCAGGAGGACGCGCTCAACCTCTATGGGTTCCTGACCCATGAAGAAAAGGACATGTTCCTCCGGCTCCTGGACATTCCCCGCATCGGCCCCGGTATGGCCCTGAAGATCCTGAGCGGCATCTCTCCCCAGGACTTCGAGGAGGCCCTGTCCTTCAGCGACTCCCGCCGCCTGGCGGGTATCCCCGGCATCGGCAAGAAATCCGCCGACCGCATCCTCCTGGAACTGAAAGGCAAGGTGATCATCACCCCCCGCACCCGGCCCGGGGTGGCGGCCGACCGCCCCTATCAGGACGCCCTCTCCGCGCTCCTCAACCTGGGCTACCCCCGAAACGTGGCGGAAAAAGCCCTGGATATGGCCCGGAGCCAGGGAGCCGCCAGCCTGGAAGACCTCCTGCGGCAAAGCCTCAAAGTGTTGGCGAGATAACCCCGGCCACTTGCGGAGACCGTATCCCGGGATTAGATTGTCAACATGATGGCGACTGATCCCGAAATTCCCCTGTTTAATCTGGTTACCTGCATCTCGAAGGCTCTGGACCTGGTCAGTCCGGTCCTGGTCAATCATCACTACCGGGTGGCCTATATTGCTCACCATCTGGGCGTGGCATCAGGCCTGGAGACCACGCAGCTGCACGACCTGGCGGTCGCCGGAGCCTTGCATGATGTCGGTGCGCTCTCCCTCAGAGAAAAATTGAAGATCATGGTTTTTGAAATGGAGAAGCCCCATCACCATGCCATCAAAGGCTACCTCCTGCTCAATATGTTCGCACCGTTCGCCCAAATCGCCAGTTTTGTCCAGTTTCATCATGTGCCTTGGGAAAGAGGCCAAGGTTCTGAGTTTTCTGGGAGGCCCGTCCCTTTGGAGAGCCATATCTTGCATCTGGCTGACCGCATTGCCGTATTGTTGGGTAACCAAACGGAGGTTCTGGGGCAAGCCAAGCAGATACGCGAGGCCATTATCGGGAGATCGGGGCAAATGTTTGTGCCCCGGCTGGTGGACGCGTTCCTGAATTTTGCGGACAAAGAATACTTTTGGCTTGAGGCTACATCTTCATCCCTAAACTCGGTTTTGGCAGAGAAACTGGGCATGGAAGGGATCCAGCTGGATGTTGAAATGCTGCTCAGTTTCAGCAAAATGATCTGCCGGGTGATTGATTTCCGCAGCCCCTTTACTGCTACCCATTCCAGCGGGGTGGCCGCGACGGCCGCAGAGTTGGCCAGATTGTCGGGGTTTTCCGAACGGGATTGCCGCCTGATCAGAATTGCGGGCTACCTGCACGATTTGGGTAAACTCGCGGTGCCCGCGGAGGTTTTGGAGAAGCCCGCAAAATTAACGGAGGACGAGTTTAATGTCGTTCGCAGTCATACCTTCCATACCTTCCGCATTCTGGAAACTCTCCCCGGCATGGAGCTCGTCAATGGCTGGGCCTCGCTGCATCACGAACGCCTGAACGGGCATGGCTATCCCTTTCATTTCGCTGGCCGGGATCTATCCTTGGGTTCACGCATCATCGCGGTGGCGGATGTCTTCACGGCCATCACCGAGGACCGGCCGTACCGGGCGGGGATGAACAGCGGCAGGGCCTTGCAGGTGCTGCAGCAGATGGCGGACGACCAGGCGTTGGATGGCCAGATTGTCTCCAGGTTGAGCCGGCATTTCGCTGACATTAATTCGTTGCGGATCGCAGCCCAAACGGACTGCATGGAAGAATACCGGCAGTTTGGAGAAACGGCCCAATCATTTAGCGATCTTCTTAGAGAAAAAAAATAATTTACCACAAAGACACAAAGACACAAAGGTTCACAAAGAGGAGAAAAGATTCCTTTGACGCTAAGGCGTCAAAGGAATTAATATTTCTCTGTGTAACTTTGTGTCTTCGTGCCTTTGTGGTAAATCTTTATTATGCATTATTCAGCCCACATCATCAGCGGCGACAGCCGGGCCATGCCGGAGCTGGCCGATGCGTCCATCGACCTGGTGGTCACCTCTCCGCCTTACTGGCATATCAAGGACTATGGTGTTCCCGGCCAGATCGGCTACGGCCAGACCCTGCATCAATATCTGATCGATCTCTACCGCACCTGGGCGGAATGCTTCCGGGTCCTAAAGAACGGCAGCCGCCTGTGCCTCAACATCGGCGACCAGTTCGCCCGCTCCAGTATCTATGGGCGCTATAAAGTCATCCCCCTGCACGCGGAATTTATCAGCCAGTGCGAGCAGATCGGCTTCGATTTCCTGGGGGCCATCATCTGGCAGAAGAAGACCACCATGAACACCAGCGGCGGCGCCAATGTCATGGGCTCCTACCCCTATCCCCCCAACGGCCTGGTGGAGATCGACTACGAATTCATTCTCATCCTTAAAAAGCCCGGGAAGGGGAGGGCGGTAGCCAAGGAAATTAAAGAGGCCTCGAGGCTAACCAAGGAGGAGTGGAAGGAGTATTACTCCGGCCACTGGCATTTCGGGGGCGCGAGGCAGATAGGCCATGAAGCCATGTTCCCCGAGGAGCTTCCACGCCGCCTCATCCGCATGTTCACTTTCACGGGTGACACGGTCCTGGACCCCTTCCTGGGCAGCGGCACCACCATCAAGGCGGCCCTGGAGCTGGGGCGGAACGGGGTGGGTTATGAGATTAATGAGAGCTTCCTGGAGCTGATCTGCACCAAGACGGGCGGCCAAGACCGGCTGCTCTTTGAAGGAAACGCACAGATACAGATAATTAAACGAGATAAAGAAATTGCCAATCATCCGGATATTAGCTATCATCCCAGCATTCAGGATGCCCGGCCGCAACTGGGCGCAGAAGAGGTGAATGCCAAAGGGGAAAGACTTTATAAAGTGAGCCGGATTGTGGATGAAAGCACCATCAGGTTGGATAACGGGCAAACTGTAGGTTTCCTGGGAGTAAAGATAGATAAAAAAACAGAAACATTGAATTATTTACAAAATAAGATTTTAGGTAAAAAAATCATCCTGCGCGATACAGGCGGGACCGGTCCTGAAAGTGCAGCTAGTAATATAAAAGTCGAGGCTTACGTCTATTTGCGCAATAAACTGTTTATTAACGGCTATTTAATCAGATCCGGGCTGGCTCTGCCGGACCGGGAAGTGACGCATCGGCTGCAAGATAAATTTAACAGATGGGCCGGGGGGAATGACCTGTAGGGGCGAACCTGGTGTTCGCCCGAGACGCTGCCGG
>JAKAGH010000259.1 GCA_021817645.1 Deltaproteobacteria bacterium | reverse complement strand
ATTCCCGGCGGCGGTCCTCCAAAAGCTGGCCCCGGTCTCCGGGCCGGACATATACGGGGTCACCCACCAGCATGGCCATGCGGCTAAAAGGCAGGGGTAATTCAAAGCGGTCCCAGGAATTGAAGGTGATTTTCCGGCGGCTGGCCACGGCCAGGGGCACCAAGGGAGCCTGAGTCTCCCGGGCCAGATATAAGGGTCCCTTTTGCGCCACCCGGGCCGGTCCCCGGGAGCCATCGGCAATGAGACCGCAACTATAACCCTGTTGGAAGTAGTCCGCCAGCTCCCGCAGGGCCTTAACCCCGCCTTTGCGCCGGGAGCCGAAGCAGACGGTAAAGCCCAGGCCCCGGGCCACCTCCCCGATAAATTCGCCGTCCCGGCTGGGGCTGGCCATCACCACCAGGGGCGGCAGGTGGGGATAGTAGCGCCGCACATAATAAAGGGGAAAGAGGAGTTGGCAGTGCCAGACCGTGTAGATCACCGGCTGACCGGAAAGCACCAGTTCTTTTACTTCCGGGCTGATGCGTAAATCCGGGCAACAGGTGCGCAGGTAGGCCTGGACCAAAGTCTTTGCCAGAGCCGGGGCCCGGCGCCGCCAGAAGGGGCTATTGAAACGAAGCTTCATCTTGAATATGGTTTGCGGTTTGCGGTTAACTCACGAACAATCCTGTCTCACTTTTGGGCATCTCCAAATCCCCCCTTGCCCCCCTTTTTCAAAGGGGGGAAGAAGAGGACTCCAGCTGGGCCATCCCACCGAATCGCCGTCATTTTTCGGTCTTGGAACTGTTATTGTTTGCCGGGCTTGGATTGCAGACGGTCCAGAATCTTAGGGGCATAGAGGTCGTGCTCCAACAATTGGGCGGAGACCGGACGAGTCATGTCCATCTTCATCATCAGGAAATTGAGGCGGCGCATCTGCTTGAGTTTTTCCGCTTCGTCGGGCAGGGAGGCTACCAGGTCCTGCAATTGTACGATTTCCTTGCGCAATTCCAATTCAGGAGGCAAGCAATCGGCATTTTTCAGAATCTTGTATGCCATACGCAATTCCAGGGGGATATGGCTATCATCTTCAAACTTGAGGGGCTGGCCCTTCCCCCGCAGATTGTCAAAAAGACCCTGGTCAATGGCCTCTAAAATGCGATTCTCGGCGATCCTTTGGAAAGATTCCACGCGTTCTCCTTGCTTATTCTTCCGGGATGGGAGACCGGCGGACCATGAGTGTTTGAGGCGCACTCAGGTTTGCCCCCATCCCTGGGCGGACACGTGGGTCCGCCCCTGCTGCTTACCTCCGCCGTTTGCGGGCGCGCTCCATTTCCCGTTGCTCTTCCCGGCGGCGGATGGCTTCCCGTTTATCCACTTTTTTCTTGCCTTTGGCCAGGCCCAGTTCCACCTTAGCACGTTCATTCTTGAAGTACATTCGTAAAGGAACCAGGGTGTAGCCCCGTTCCTGGAGCTTACCCAGGAGGCGTCTGATTTCCCAGCCATGCAGCAGCAGTTTCCGGGGCCGTTCCGGCAGGTGGCTGTCCGCGGCCGCGTGGGAATAAGGGCTGATATGGGCGTTATAGAGGAAGATCTCTCCATCCCGGAAGCGGGCGTAGGCGTCATTGATATTGGCCCGGCCCTCCCGCAGGGACTTGACTTCGGTCCCGCTCAAAACCAGACCGGCCTCATACATGGCGTCAATGACATAGTCAAAGTAGGCCTTGCGGTTGCGGCAGATGATCTTCAGATTTTCTTCTTTAGCTTCTTTCATGGTTCCAGATTGGCGGCCAAGGCGTGGACGAACCGGAAAATCTCGGGAAAACGCCGATTCATTTCCTGAGCCACATAGTCATTAACTTCCTCCACCGTGACCAGACGCAAAGCGTTGCGGGCAATCTTCCGGGCCTCTTCGATGGTGATCAGGCGGATAATGTGTTTGGCCATGGGGATAGCCATGGCATTCATGGACAATTCCGCCACTCCCAGACCCAAAAGCACTGGGATATAGAGGGGGTCGCCCGCCATCTCCCCGCACATGGCCACCGGAATGCGGGCCACCCGGGCGGCGTTTACCACCTCCCGGATCATGCGCATCACCGCGGGGTGCAGGGGCTGATACATGTCGGCCACCTGTTTGTTGCCCCGGTCAATGGCCAAAGCATATTGTATCAGGTCATTGGTGCCGATGCTAAAAAAGTCTGCCTGCCGGCTCAGGAGGTGAGCCAGGGTTACGGCCGCGGGCACCTCGATCATTGCCCCCGCGGGCATCCGGGCGTCAAAAGGCGTTCCTTCCCGTTGCAGTTCTTGTTTTACCTCTTCTAAGAGGCGCCGCGCTTCCTGCAATTCCCGGACGCTGGAGATGAGAGGGAACATGACCCGCACCCGGCCGTAAACCGAAGACCGGAGGATGGCCTTCAACTGGGTGCGGAAGATCTTCTGTTCCTTAAGACAGAAGCGAATGGCCCGGAGACCCAGGGCCGGGTTCATTTCCGGAGCATATTCCAGGTGGGAGAGAAATTTGTCCCCGCCGATATCCAGGGTGCGGATGGTCACCATCCGGGGGGCCATGGCTTCCACCACCCGCCGGTAATCCAGAAAAAGCTCCTCTTCGGTGGGCAGATGGCGCTGCCGCAGATAGATAAATTCGGTGCGCAGCAGACCCACGCCGTCAGCGCCGTATTTGAGCCCCAGGTCCACTTCCTCCGGCAGTTCGATGTTGGCCAGGATCTGGGTGGGGTACTCATCCGTGGTGATGGCGGGCAGATTGCTGGCCTGGGCCACTTCGCCCTTAAAGGCCTCGAAATCCTTCTTCCGGGCCTGGTAAGAGCGGCTCAGAGCCTCGTCAGGGTCCAGGATGATCTGGCCGGTCAGCCCATCCATGATCAACGGATCGCCGGTGGCGATCTCCCGGGTGGCGAAGTCCACCCCCACCACCGCCGGAATCTCCAGAGATTGGGCGATAATGGCAGTGTGGGAAGTCCGCCCCCCCCGCTCGGTGATAAAACCCAGTACCTGGGAGCTGGTCATCTGGGTGGCTTCCGCCGGGGATAGGTCCCGCGCCACGATGATCACCGGCTCATCGGCAGAAAGGTTCCAGACCTCCTTGCCGGCAAGATTGCTTTGCAGGCGGCGATAGACCTCTTCCGCATCCTGGATGCGGCCTTTGATGTAAGGGTCGCCGATGCCCTGAAACAGCTCCCGCACTTTCTGCCAGGCCTGGAACAGGGCCCATTCGGCATTGTAGCGCTTCTCCCGGATGAGCCGCTGGGTTTCCTGGAAGATCATCCGCTCTTTGAGCATCAGGATCTGCACGTCCAAAAGGTGGCCGTGTTCCTGATATTCCGGAGAGAGGGAATCCTTTAAAGCGATGAGGTCGGTTTCCGCTTGCTCCACAGCCTTCAAAAAGCGGCCCAGTTGCTCTTCGATCTCTTCCGGAGAGTAAAGCAGGCAATTGCAGGGTTGGGTCTCCACGTGTTCGGACAACACCTTGGCGCGGCCCAGAACGATGCCGGGAGACGCGGGGATACCCTGAAGGGGCCGATTATTGGGCGTCATTTTTCTCCGAACTTGCTGGCAAACAGGGAAAACAAGGCCGCGGCTGCCTCATGGGCCTGGGGGCCGGTGGCCCGGAGCACCAACCGAGTGCCCTGGGGACAGTCCAGAGCCAGCAGGGATAGCAGATCCCGGGCGTTGGCCCAGGAGCCGTCCTTTTCCAGGATGATCTCGACGTCGAACTTCTGGGCCATCTGCGCCACTTGCGCCGCGGGCCGGGCATGAAGTCCGAAGCGATTTTCCACCCAAAGTTCCTTTTCGACGACCGGTGTCTTCGGTTTTCGTTGCGACATAGATAGGTTAGACATTGGTAAATTTCAGTTAAATGGGGCTGATAGCCGCTCCTCTGGCTCCCCCCTACCAGCCGCCTCTATTTAATGCGGCCCTGGGCTTTCAGGGTCAAATAGGTTTGATATATCTGGCGCCGGGGCATCTTCAGTTCCCCGGCCACCAGGTCGGCCAGCTGCCGTCCCTGCAAGGCGCTTTTCCTGGCCGCTGTGATCAGATAATCGGCCAGATCAACTTCCTGGGCCACTTCCCCTTCCGGGCAGGAGAGGACGAGGGCGCATTCCCCTTTGATCTCCCGGCCGGCCAGTTGTGCGGTCACTTCGGCCACCGGCCCCCGCCAGGCCTCCTCAAATTTTTTGGTCAGCTCCCGGACCACCAGCACCCGGCGGTTACTCATGACCGCGGCGATTTCCTGGAGCGTGGCCAGCAACCTCCGGGGCGATTCATATATTATAACCGTCCGGGGCTCGTTCGCCAAGCCGGACAAAAATTCCCGGCGTTTGCCCGCACGTAAGGGCAGGAAACCCACAAAAGTAACATCCCCCTTGAAGCCGGACATGGACAGGGCCGCCACCCCCGCGGCCGGGCCGGGCACGGCCTCTACCTTGATGCCTGCCTCCCAGGCCAGCGCCACCAGATCGGTCCCCGGGTCCGAGAACCCGGGAGTGCCGGCGTCGCTCACCAGGGCGAGGTTTTGTCCGGCCTGAAGGCGGCGAATCAATTCCGGGCCGCGCGTTTTCTGGTTATGGGCGTGATAACTGATAAGGCGGGTGGAAATACCATAATGGGTGAGGAGCTTACGGGTATGGCGGGTGTCCTCCGCGGCAATGAGGTCCACTTCCTTGAGGACCCGG
>JAKAGH010000258.1 GCA_021817645.1 Deltaproteobacteria bacterium | reverse complement strand
GTTCCAGGTAGAAAAAATATTTTAAACAATTCATAATAGGTCTTTTGCCGATCTGTGAATGGGGAAAGTTCTCTGATAAGTCCAGGTAGCTTTCTTTTAACTTGGAACCAGGAACTTGGAACTCGGAACTTTCATATCTCCGCTGCCGCCGCCACATCCAACACCGCCCTCGTCGCCTCTCGGCGGCCCTGCTTGAAGGCCGGGGTGTGGAATCCCGGCCGCCAGGTCAGTTCGGACAGTTCGTCGGACACCACCAGCAGCCCGGCAACCGCCACCTGCCGGAACTGCCCCACCGCAAACAAGGCGGCCAGCTCCAGGTCCACTCCCAAAACCCCCTGCGCCTGGTGCTGGCTCACCTGCGCCACGGTTTCCCGGTAAAACGCGTCCGTGGTCCAGATGGCGCCGGTATGCCAGGTAATGTTGGCGGCCTCCAGCCGGGTTTGCAGCAGACGGCATAAGCCTGCATCGGGGGCCGGCTGCCGCTCTCCGGCGAGATAATGGGGCGAGGTGCCGTCGCCGGCCACCGCGGCCGTGGGCACCACCACCGACCCCACTTGCACCCGGCGCTGGAGGGAGCCGCACCAGCCCAGGGCCAGCACCGCTTTGGCCCCCAGGGCGATGAGCCTCTCCAGGATCATCACCGCATAGGGCGCGCCCAGGGCCGGGCCCACCACCGTCAGGTCTTTCCCTTCCCAGGAGCCTTCATGCACGGCACAATCGAAGAGATACCGGGGGGGACCGGCGGCGTGGGACAGGCGGCAGAGATTATGGTAATCCGGGCGGGTGAAGGCCAGAATAACCCGGGGGGCCACCCCGGCTTCTCCCGGCTCCCGGGTGGGATTGATGAGGGCCTGCTCGGGGGGGAAGCTGGCTGCTCTTTTGGTATTATCCGTGGGCACGCCCTACCCCTGACTAGGGAGTCTCTTCGGGCGCGGCGGCCCCTGGCTTCGCCTGGGCCGACTTGATTTTCCAGACCAGATAGGCCACTGCGGCCAGCATCCCGGCCACCACGAAGTAATCGATGATATGGGTGTATTGCTGGATCACGCGCCAGTTTTCCTTGAGGCGTACCCCGCAGTATACCAGGAACATGTTCCACATGGTCGCCCCCGCCAGGGTGTAAATGATGAAGCGTAGAAGCGGCATGCGGGCGAAACCGGCAGGCAGGGAAATGAGGTGGCGCACCACGGGAATGAACCGGGCAATGAAGATAGTCATGCCCCCGTGGCGCTGAAAAAATTTATTGGTCCACTCCAGGTGATGCTGATTCAGGAGCAAATAGCGGCCATAGCGGTAGACCACCGGCTCCCCCAGCACGCCCAGGCCGTAGGAAAGCAGCGACCCGGCGATGGAACCCAGGCTGCTAGCTATCATTACCGCCCAGGGATCGAAGTGGCCGGTGAAGATGAGAAAACCGGCGAAGGGCATCACCAGTTCGCTGGGAATGGGCGCGATCATGCTCTCCAGGGCCATGAGCACAAAGACCCCGAAGTAGCTGCACGATTGGATGAACTGGGTATTATAGTGGCACAGGGTTTCCGTGATTCCCATAAGGGCTTAGCTTTCTCCTAATTCCCGCTGCTTGGTTTCCTGCTCCACCCGGGATTGCAGGTCCTGGAGCCCGGGACTCAGGTCCACCGGAAACTGGGCCGGCTCTCCCAGGGCTTTGTAGGACTCGGGCAGCAGGGCAAACTGGGAATGAAAAAATTCCCGGGACTCTGGCAGCGTGGGTAATTTGCGCGTGACGCGGCCTCCGGCCATGAACTTCTCGAGCAAAGGCGCACCCGCGGGTGCGGCCTCCCCCCGGAGGGCAATGGTGTCCCGGAGCATCTGCCCGTCAGGGGCATAGCGCCGGTAAATCTGCTTTTGGTCCACCAGGGTGACTTTGCCGGTGGAGAGCTTCATCACCGGCCGCCCCGCATATTTTACCAGTTTATAGGCACAGTCGAAATAGGGCGCGTCCGCGGAGACCCCCATCTTGGTGCCCACCGCGAAGCTGTCCACCGGCCCGCCCGCAGCCAGGACCTGGGCGATCTTAAATTCATCGAAGCCGCCGCTGGCTAAAATACGGACGTAATCGAGGCCACTGTCATCCAGAATTTTGCGCACCTCTTTGCTGATGGCGGCGATGTCGCCGCTGTCCAGGCGCACATATTGTAAGCGCTCGCCCCGGGCTTCCATCTCCTTGCCCACTTCTGCGGCTTTCCGGGCCCCCTGGAGGTTATCGTAAGTGTCGATCAAGAGGGTGGTGATCCCCGGGAAGAGCCGGGCAAAGACCCGGAAGGCCTCGATTTCCCGGGGAAAGCTGGTGATATAGGAATGGGCCATGGTGCCGAAGATGGGGAGGCCGTAGAGTCTGCCCGCCAGGACGTTGCTGGTGCCCTGGAAACCGGCCAGGTAGCTGGCCCGGGCCACTTTCAGGCCCGCGTCCGTGCCTTGGGTGCGGCGCAGGGAAAAATCGATGAGGGGCCGGCCCTGGGCCGCGTGGCAGGAGCGGGCAGCTTTGCTGGCGATCAGGGTCTGGAGGCTCACCGCGTTGATGATGAAGGTCTCGGCTAATTGGGCCTCGATGATGGGCGCGCTCACCTCCAGGACCGGCTCGTTTTTAAAGAAGATGCTCCCTTCCGGCAAGGCGAATACTTCGCCGGTGAAGCGCACTCCTTCAAGATAACTCAAAAATTTGGCGCTGAACAGGCCCGTGGACTCGAGGTAAGCCAGGTCCTCCGGAGAAAACCGCAGGGTCTCCAAGTAGCGCAACGCTTCTTCCAGGCCTGCGGCCACGAAATAGCCCCGGTTCGGGGGGTACTTGCGGATGAAGAGGCTGAAGGTGGCTTCCTCAGTCATCCCCTGGTCGAAATAGCACGCGGCCATGGTCAACTGGTAGAGGTCAGTCAACAGGGAGAAACGCTGGCCCAGGGGCAGTTCGGTCATGATCTCTCGTTTAGTTTGGGATTATCTATTTATTATATCTCAGGTAATGTGCTTTTTATAATTCATTCCGCGGTTGTTGTGGTTTTGTTCTGCTAAAAGGGGGCGTCCATTACATACGATGATGCCTTGGGCTCACCATGCATTATGGTGCGCAGGGCGCACCCTGCATTACCCTCTGGAAAAGACGTCCGCACTCAGGTCCAGGCGCTCGCCGGCGATAAGGCGGTGGTAGCCCGCGGCTGCGACCATGGCCGCGTTGTCCGTGCACAGGTTGAGGGGCGGGAGGAAGAGCTCACAGCCCTCGGCCGCGGCTTTTTCCTGTAAGACCTGGCGCAGGCGGCCGTTGGCGGCGACGCCGCCGCAGACCACCAAGCGCTGGCAACCGGTTTCTTCCAACGCCAGAAAGGCCCGGCTCACCAGACAGTCCACCACCGCCTCCTGGAAGCCCGCGGCCAGATCGGCCTGGATGCCGGGATCGGTGAGCACCTCCGGATTTTTGGTTACCTGCAGGGCCACCGCGGTCTTCAGGCCGCTGAAGCTGAAGGTCAGGGGTTCAGCATGGATGCGGGGCCGGGGCAGGTGGAAGGCCTTGGGGTTTCCTTGCCGGGCCAGCTTCTCGATGATTACCCCGCCGGGGTAACCCAGGTGCAGCAGTTTGGCCACCTTGTCGAAGGCCTCCCCCGCGGCGTCGTCCCGGCTGCGGCCCAGGAGGTCCATCTGCTGAAAATCGCGCACCCGGTAGAGATTGGTGTGGCCCCCGGAGACTACCAGGGCCACAAAGGGGAACTCCGGAGGATTTTCAGTTAGGAAAGCCGCCAGGATATGGGCCTGGAGGTGGTGCACCCCTGCCAGGGGCCGGTTCCAGGCCAGGGCCAGGGCCTTGCCTACGGCCATGCCGATGACCAAGGCGCCGATGAGGCCCGGGCCCTGGGTCACGGCCAGACCGTCGATCTCTGGGGCGGCCACCCCGGCCTGGTCCAGGGCCCCCTGGATCACCGGCAGGATGGACTCCAGATGCCGCCGCGCCGCGATCTCCGGCACCACGCCGCCGTAAGCCGCGTGCAGCTCGAACTGGGTGGCTACCACGGAGGAGAGCACCCGGCGGCCGTCGGCCACCACCGCGGCCGCGGTTTCATCACAGGAGGTTTCTATACCCAGTATCAGCATTTTTAAAGGTTACGCCCAAAAGGGTCACGCCCAGACGCCAAGGCGCAACTATTAATAATATTGAATTATTTGCGTCTTGGCAGGAGATTTTAATCAGGGGCTGCTAAAAATCGCGGCGGCCTCACTTGTATTTCAGGTAAGTGACACCCTTCCAGTCTGCCCCCGGGGGCTTCTGCAGATACTTCCGGCAGCGATTAAAATACAACTCCACCGGCACATCGTCCGGGAATTTTTGGCGCAGCCGGCCAAAGATTTCCACCCCCATAACCCAGTCGCGGCGGAGATAGGCCCGGACCCCCCTGGTGAAGTCCCGGCAAAGTTCGGCCACAGAATCCGCGGCCCCGTCCTCTTTTTTGCTCACCAATTCATAAACGGTGCTTTCCGCGGTTTTTCCTTTGACGGCAATGAGATCCACCGGCCGGAACCAGAACTCGTCCGAGGCCTGATTATAAGTGGCCTGGCTCACCAGGATCTGGGTGTCATAGAGCCGGGTCACCCCTTCCAACCGGCTGGCAAGATTAACATTATCCCCCATCACCGTGTAATTGATGCGTTCGCTGGAACCCACGTTGCCCACCACGG